>NZ_BAAHYK010000024.1:0-98141 GCF_054657595.1 Desulfocicer niacini | reverse complement strand
GTGAAACTACATGCAAAGGACCTCCTTGTCAAACACTTTTTTTATTTATTTTTCATAAAAAAAATAACAACCTAAAATAATTATAAAATTAATTTTTGAAAAAATATACTTTTTCCCTTTTCTCCCTTTTAAACTGAAAATTCTTACTGCTGATGATGGCAAAAATTGAGATTGTTCATAAGATGGGCCATGTTGGGGAGGGGTCAAGCTATGTGATCGCTGGCCCATCTTATGAGCAAGCCCCCCAATAATATTTCAGAGGGTTATGAGGGTAGGCCCGGCACCAATTGTTCTTTTGCATGGATAATGATATAAACAGGCAACTTTGAACTTTTTGCCACAGGATATAATAACTATGCACGTGGATTTTCTGGGGAAACACTTAATCAACCCCACGGTTCTGGCATCGGGAATACTTGGAAACAATTTTGATATCTTACAAAGGGTCCATGCATCAGGCTGCGGCCTGGTGACCATGAAATCCATCGGCCCGGAACCCCGGGACGGGCACAACAACCCCACAGTCATTGACCTTGGTCATGGAATGATTAACGCCGTGGGCCTGCCCTCCCCCGGGCATCTTCATATGGAAAAGGAATGGGAAGCCCTTTCAAGGAGATCCTTTCCCATCATTGCAAGCGTTTATGGTGCGTCGACATATGAATTCCAGCAGGTGGCCCGTTACGTGGCAGAAAAAAAACCTGACTTCATTGAGCTCAACATTTCCTGCCCCAATTCGGAAAAACACGGCATGCTGTTTGGTACCAGTACAACAGCCTCCTTTGATGTGGTCAAAGCCGTCAAAGAGGTTGCGAACAATATTCCCCTGATTGCCAAGCTGACCCCCCAGGCCTTAAACATCGGTGACATTGCAAAGGCATGCGAAAATGCCGGGGCAGATGCCATCTGTGCCATCAACACCCTGGGCCCCGGCATGCTCATTGATATAGAGAGCCGAACCCCCATTCTGGCCTTTAAAAAAGGCGGCCTTTCCGGCCCAATGATAAGACCTGTTGCCGTTCGATGTGTCTATGAAATTTTTGAGGCCACATCCCTTCCCATCATCGGCTTGGGGGGCATTTCCAGCGGGGCAGATGCCATAGAGATGATCATGGCAGGTGCCACCCTCATCGGCATGGGCACCGCCGTAACCCACCGGGGGATTGATGTATTCCAGAAGGTCACCGATGAAATGGATCTGTGGCTGGCCGACCATGGGTGTACCCTGGAAGATATCCGGGGTGCTGCCCACTGACCATCAAAAAGAGGCGGTAATTCTCACCAGAAAAAAGGACGAATATAAATTATGGAAAAAATAAATATCCCGGTGGAAAAAAAACCGATGATGCTGAAGGTGGCTCGGACAAAGCGTGAAACCCCGGACCATGTCACCCTTTTTTTTAATGGAAGCATTGAATTTCAGCCGGGCCAGTTTGTCATGCTCTGGATTCCCGGCATAGATGAAAAACCATATACCATCTCCTACCATGGCCCCGGAGAATTTGGAATCACCGTGGAAGCCAAGGGCCGCTTTTCCAGAAAAGCGGCGGCCATGAACCCGGGCGACCTGCTGGGTATCCGGGGGCCCTTTGGCAATGGTTTTAACACAAAAATAAAAGGCCTGGTATGTGTGGTGGCCGGGGGATGCGGCACAGCCCCGGTGGCCCCGTTGATGGACGTGCTGGACAATGACAGAACTACCCTCATCCAGGGGGCGCGATCAAAGGCTCTTCTTTTGTTCAAAGAGCGTTTTGAATACATGAACGGTCAATACTGCACCGATGACGGCAGTTTTGGGCACAAAGGCTTTGTCACCGAACTTCTTGAACAGGCCATATCAAAAACCCGCTTTGATATGGTCTATGCCTGCGGCCCTGAAATCATGATGAAGCGGATTTTTGATATCTGCGAAAAAGAAAAAATTTCCTGTCAAGTTTCCCTGGAACGGTATATGAGATGCGGATTCGGGGCCTGCGGGGCATGTGTGTGCGGATCGGAGCGAGTGTGCATTGACGGCCCTGTTTTCAACTCGGAACAACTTAAAAAAATGAGAGATTTCAACAGGACAGCCCTTTTGAAATCAGGCGCAGAAGTCCCATTGGCTAGCTATGCGTCCTGGCGCTGCGGTGAAAATCTGCCTGGATAAATTCCGACCAGCCCCTGTGCAAACGACAATAACCCCAGGCACTCCCGGCAGACAAACATCGGGACAGCCGAGGAACACCAGATAATACGGATGGAAAAATGGAAAAATACAAAAGCGATTTTATAGAATTTCTTGTGGCATGTGATGCATTAAAATTTGGTGAATTCACCCTTAAGAGCGGGCGGGTGGCGCCTTACTTCATCAACACCGGCATGTTTGATACAGGAGAAAAGATAGCCCGCCTGGGCACCTATTATGCCCATGCCATCACCGCCCACTTTGGCGACAACTTTGACGGCATCTATGGACCTGCATATAAAGGTATCCCCCTTTGCATCACCACCGCCATGGGCCTGGCTGCAAGGGGCATTGACAAAGGATACCTGTTTAACCGCAAAGAGGCCAAAACCTATGCGGACAAAAGCACATTGGTGGGCATGGGTTTGACGGCGGAAACCCGCCTGATACTTGTGGATGATGTCATCACATCGGGCAAGGCTATCAGAGAGTCCATTGAAGTTTTAAAAAACAACAGCAATCCCAGGGTGGAAGGTATTGTCATCAGTGTAAACCGCCAAGAAAAAGGGAAAGGGGATCAAAACGCACTGACGGAGGTGGCAGATATCCTGGCTGTTCCGGTGTTTGCCATTGTCACCCTGGAAGAGATCAAAAGCCTTCTTCACAACAAAGAGATCAATGGTCGTGTCCTCATTGATGACACCATGCTGACAAAAATCAATGTCTATTTGGAAAAATATGGCGCAAATTAGCACCATAGTTACATCAAGCACATATAAACCATGGCCATCCACCGAATTTGGTAAAGACCATGGTTTTAACGTAAACCACTCTCTTAAAATTAGCTTGGATTGATGCTCTCAAAGAGGTTAAATTTATTTTCAAGACCTATAATATTAACAATTCCAAAAAGTTATAGATGTTCTAAAAAAAACTCGTTATGATCAGCACGACAACGGCTGCATTTACAATTATTCCACATCCCCCCCCAAAAACCATTGACAACACCAGATTTTTTTGTTAACAGCACTCCATATATGCTCGAGACATATTCTACCTTTAAAAAAGGAACACAAAGAAATGGGTTATCACTGGATTTTAATGGATGAAAGAAGCAAAGCTCGAAAACGGATAAAAAAACTTTTTTATATTATTCTTTTTGCCATTTTTATGTTTCTATTATGGCTATGCTTTTAATTCTACAAATTAAATATTTGATCTCATACTTGAGCAAACTGAAATTGATTCACACAACGCGACCCTGACAAAAAAACCGAACGAACAATGAATTCCGTCCGGTTTCTTTTTATTTTTTCTGTGCTCACTGTTCATAGCTTCTAGCGAAAAGACTGCTTATGTTTTTTCGATCCAGAAAGACGAACAGAAGTAAGCCCCCATGTACGCTCTTATGGGTTCAAAAGCTCCAGGGCGTTTTTAACAATATTTTCTGCGGTGAAACCAAACTCAGCCAGCACCTTGCCACCGGGAGCAGATGCACCGAACCGGTCAATACCAATGGTCTGGCCACCATCGCCCACATAACGCTCCCAACCCATGGAAATCCCAGCTTCCACGGCAATTCGGGCCTTGACATCGCTGGGCAAAATTCGCTCCTTGTAGGGTGCCGGAGCTTTTTCAAACAGCTCCCAACTGGGCATGCTGATCACCCGAGAGTTGATGCCCTTTTCTGACAGCTGTTCTGCGGCATCCACGCAGATATGCACCTCGGAACCGGTACCGATGAGAATAAGATCAATGTCCTTGTCCTTGTCCATATCTTTAAGCACATAGGCCCCATAGCGCAGATCTCCATCACACCCCACGCGATCCAGAATGGGCAGCTTCTGACGGCTTAAAAGCAGGGCGGTGGGGGCATCATCGGTCATCAATGCCTTCATCCAGGCTTCGGCGGTCTCTCTGGCATCGGCGGGTCGAATCACCTGAAGGCCGGGAATGGCCCGTAAGGAGGCCAGATGTTCCACCGGCTGATGGGTGGGGCCATCTTCTCCCACGGCCACGCTGTCATGGGTAAGCACATAGATCAGTGGCAGTTTCATGAGAGATGCCACCCGTACAGCAGGCCTTAAATAATCGGCAAACACCAGAAAAGTTCCACCATAGGGCCGGACGCCACTATGGAGATACATGCCGGACATAATGGAGGCCATGGCATGCTCCCGCACACCGAACCTGATATTTCTACCGCCATAGGCATCTTTTTGAAACACATCAAAACCATCCAGAAAGGTTTTGTTGGAAGGGGCAAGGTCAGCAGAGCCTCCCATGAGTACGGGCAGATTCTTGGCAATTGCATTAAGGACCTTACCCGATGCGGCCCGTGTGGCCATGGGATCATCACCTACCTTAAACTGTGGAATATCTTTCTCCCAGCCAGCTGTGAGAAAACCGCTGATGGCATCCACAAAGCCATCGGCCAGTTCAGGATATGACTTTCTATACCCGTCAAAAATCTCTTGCCACGCATCCTCTTTTTCAGCACCAAGCTCAATGGATCTGCGACAGGCGGTGAGCACCTCCTCTGGCACATAAAAATCCTTATCCTCGGGCACGCCGTAAAAGGCCTTGACCAGACGAATCTCTTCGGCACCCAATGGAGACCCATGGGCACCGGCGGTATCCTGCTTATTGGGGCTGCCATAGGCAATGTGGGTGGTAACCTTGATCATGGTAGGCTTTTGTGTTTCCGCCTTACCGGCCTCAATGGCCCGGGCAATGGCTTCTGTATCATTGCCGTCGGCCACGTGCACCACATGCCAGTTCATGGCCTCAAACTTGGCCTTGACATCTTCGGTGAAGGCAATATCTGTACTGCCCTCAATGGAAATGGAATTATCATCATAAAGGAGGATCAGACGTCCAAGCCCCAGATGACCTGCCAGGGAAGCCGCTTCCATAGCAACACCTTCCATAAGATCCCCATCCCCGCACATCACATAGGTAAAATGGTTGATCAGCTCGGCATCTGTCTTGTTAAAACGAGCCGCCATGTGCCGTTCGGCCATAGCCATACCCACGGCATTGGCAATGCCCTGGCCCAGAGGGCCGGTTGTGGTTTCAACGCCTGCGGTGTGTCCATACTCGGGATGCCCCGGGGTTTTACTTTCCCACTGTCTGAAATTTTTCAAATCATCCAGTTCCAGGCCATATCCATTGAGATAAAGCATGCTGTAAAGAAGCATGGATGCATGCCCCCCGGAAAGGACAAATCGATCCCGGTCAATCCAGGAAGGATTTTTGGGATTGTGTTTCAGAAACCGGCTCCAGAGCACATGGGCTGTGGGGGCAAGGCCCATGGGGGCACCGGGGTGTCCGGAGTTTGCCTTTTGGATAGCATCCATGGCAAGGGTTCTGATGGTGTTAATACATTGCTGATCAAGGTCTTGGGTGGCAGCCGCCATTTTTCTCTCCTGTGTGATAAAAAAGGCAAGGGGAATCTCCCATTGCCGCTTTACGTTGGTTTTCCAGGGTTTTTGGACCCCTTTTATATTTTTTTATTAAAGTGCTCGCATATATTCCGGCTTTAAAGACACTTTTCCCTTCAATGCCCGGGTAATGAGTTCCAGGGTTTTTTCCCTGTCCCGGGGCAATCGAGCCCGGATGGGAACATAATTGGAGGCATGGTTGCCGTGAAACAGGCCATTGGTAAGATGGCTGGTAGCAATCATGGTGCCAAGCTCCATCAGCATTTGTTCCGGGGAAATAAGATCAAATTTGCCTTCTTCATGATCTTTGTGCAGGGGAGTTCCCGGCACCAGCATGAGACTCAAAGCCCCCACGTACTCAGGATCTATGGCAGAAAGCACTCGACCGGTTTCCCGGGCGTGAATATCTGACCGTTCACTGCCTGCAAGTCCAAGCAACACGGTTATGGATAGCTTGATTCCCGCCTTCCGGATCTTTTTTCCCATATCAATCATCCGTTGGGAGTCTGCTCCTTTGTTAGCTTTTTTCAGGGTGACATCATCTCCGGTTTCCAACCCCATGTAAGCAATTTTAAGCCCCAGCTGTCTAAGTTCTCGAAGCTCTTTTTCTGTTTTCATGCAGATGCTTTTGGTGTTGGCATAGACGCCCACCCGCTCCACCCAGGGCAATTTTTTCCCAATGGCTTCTAAAATGGGAACCAATCGGCGTTGGGGCATGATCAACGCATCTCCATCACAGATAAAAAGTCGGTTCTGATTCCGGCAATGCTTAGATGCAAAATCAATGTCTTCAAAAAGAATTTCATCTTTTTTGATTGTAAAGCGTTGTCCGGGATAGGCTCCGCAAAAGGTGCATTTACGGTGGGAACATCCCACTGTTGCCTGCAGCAAAATACTGTTTGCCTCACTGGGGGACCTTATTATTTGTCCTTCGTAATGCATGATCTATCCCTTCTCCATTTTCCAATCATGAAGCTTTTTGTACATGAAACTGGCTGAAAAAACAATACCTTGATAAAAATTATCACACTTGCTCAAGCACATCCTGCACTGCTTTGGAAAGCTCAGCTCTATTGACAGGTTTTTTAAGGTATTTCTTTATGCCCACCGCCAAGGCGTCTTCTTCGGACAGTATGGCGCTATATCCGGTGCAGAGAATAATGGGCAAATCGGGTCTGATATCTAAAATACGTTGGGCCAGTTCCACCCCGGTCATGGCGGGCATGGTCTGATCCGTAATAACCAGGTCAAAACCATGGGGATCCATAAAAATCCGTTCCAATCCATCAAGACTGTTGGTGGCAGTGCTCACCTTGTATCCCAGCCGTTCCAGTATGGTTTTGTTTAGCTTGATAATCATGGCCTCATCATCCACCAATAGAATCCGCTGCCCGTCCGTTGGTCCAGCTTCAGGCAAGTCCTCTTCGGACACCATGGCTACATTATCGCCCAGGGCCGGAAAGTAAACACAAAAAGTTGTACCCTGCCCCGGTTTACTTTCCACCCTGATACAACCATTGCAATCCTCAACAATACCATGGACAACGGCAAGGCCAAGCCCTGTTCCTTTATCCACGGGCTTGGTGGTAAAATAGGGTTCAAAAATACGATCCATTATTGCAGGGTCAATGCCATGGCCTGTGTCGCTGATTTTGATAACAACAAAAGAACCTGACAACATATTGTTCTCTCCATGGATCTCCCGGGCATGAAGATATTCCGGCTGTAAATTAACAGTTAAAATCCCTTTTTCATGTTCCATGGCATGCAGGGCATTGGTGCATAAATTTACAACAATTTGATGAATAGTGGTGGGGTCCGCCATGATTTTACCGCAGTTCTCATGGATATTTTCCCGAATTTCAATACTTGTGGGCAAGGAGGATCTCAACATTTTCAAGGCATCCTTGACGATGACCTGGGGCAGGAGAGGGGTGATGTGGAGGTCTGATTTTCGGCTGAAGGCAAGGATCTGTTTCACCAGGTCGGCGGCACGTCTACTGGCCTTTAACACCTCTTGTATGCTTTCCACGGCAGCGGAATCCTGGGGAAGCTCCATAACGGCAAGCTCAGAAAAACCAATGATGGCCGAAAGGATATTGTTAAAGTCATGGGCAATACCGCCAGCCAGGGTGCCGATGGCCTCCATCTTGTGAGCCTGAAACAGTTCTTCTTCAAGTCTCTTATGCTCGGTTATATCCTTGGCCACATGAACAAGCAGGCTTGTCTTGTTGTCTTTATCCAGTATAGGACATGAGGAGACATGAAATATTTTGCCCAGATCTTTATGTTCCACTATCTTGTCATGGCTGCACATATCCCCTGTTGAAAGAAATTTCGGACGTTCAGGACAAACCGTTGAAATTCCACGAAAAAGATCATGACAATACATACCAATGATGGCATTATCGTCTTTTTCAGCGGGCATCGTACGGGCTCTTTCCTTGTGTTTAGCCATAAAAAAGGCCACCGCAGCCTTGTTGGCCCGGACAACTTTAAAGTCATCATCTATGATGGTGATGATATCGGCAATGGCATCAAAGGTTTTCTCCCATTCCTCCTTTGCCTGTTTTAAAACTTGCTCCGCCTGTTTTTTCTCTGTGATGTCCCGCCCGACAACAACCAGCGCGTGCCGACTGCCATCGGGATTAAACAGGGGAATTTTCAAAATATCAAAAATCCGAAAAAAACCGTCCGGCCGGGGAATTATTTCTTCTTTCTGGAAATTGTTTTTAAGTTCCCAGGCTCTTTGATCTGTGAACTCTGCGTTAAGAAATGTTTCTCTATAAAAAGGATTTAACCCGGCAAGTTCTCCCGTGGTTTTGCCGTTGTAGTCCATGCTGGAAAGTTGGAAAAAATCAATTCCATAGTCATTTACCTTGATCCAGCGGCCTTCACCATCTTTCAGGCAGATAATGTTTGGAATTGCATTTATGATGGTTTCCAGCAAAATTTTCTGACGATCCGTAATCTGCTGCATTTCCTTACGCTGTTGAATCTCTTGTTCCAGTGCCCTGGTCTTCTCCGCGATAAGGTTTTCCTGGAACTCATGGGTGAGGGCATTATGAAAAACCGGACTGATATAACCGGTAAGGAATTTGATACTGTCAAGAATCAGGGACAAATGGCGGGGATCATCCGGAAAATTGAGTATCATGACAACACCAAGGTTTTCTCCCCGGCTGTTTAACAAAGGCATCGCTATGGACACAAGGCTTTCGTTACAGGTGTCCTCAAAGGGTTTGATGACATCGATCTTTGTGTCAAGGGATATCCTGTGCACGGTTTCCATGATGGCCTCTGTCTCAGCCAGACACCTGCGCCGCCAGGGCTCAACGGTTAAGACCCGGAACGACGACCCGCCAAACAAGGCCAGGTTCTGAAAAAAAAGGACTGTCTGTGCCCCGGTGAGTTCCCGATATTTTTGAGCAATCAGGGTTGCCATGGCCTGGGGATCTTCACTTTTCTGCATCACTTCACGGAGAAAATCAAAGGCCATTTCATAGAATACCGGCGGCAAAGGAATCGGTTTGTCCGTCATACAATTTCTCCATCAAATTCACACAGTGCACGCCTTATTTTTTTCTGCAGCACTTTTAAAGAAACAGGTAAAATATCAAAGGGTAGGCCGGAAAACTCCGACATGACTCCAAGACGTTGAAGGGGGGGGCTTGACCACACCGGTATCAAAATACACCAGCCGGGTGTGCATATCCTGCATGAAAAGTTTTGCCGTATCACCGCACAGACCCAGTTTTTTCTTGAAAATATCCTGCCAGTGAACTGCCCAGTCTGCCAGAAGAAAAAAAACCCCTGCCTGCGCAAGGCACGGTAAATTTCCACCCCATAAAAATTTTCTGTCAGCATTTTTCAAAATCCTCCACGGATCGTCGGATGGCATGGATGATTTCAGGGGGGGGGTATTAATAGGAATATCAGGGCCTGAGGTTCCAAGCACGATCACCTTCAATGAGTTTTGCAAGAACCTGTTACTGAATATCAGAAAGCATTGTATCTATTCTCCTTAAAATACAACCCATATGCCCTTATAAGAAACCCAACAATTGAACCACAGTTGGGAAAACCGGCCAGCAAAAGGGCAAAATTCCATCATAAACTTGACAATCCTGATTTTGCACCAATTTTTTAAGGCAAAATGAAATCCGAACGGACGATGTCAACGGCAACAAACAACCGTCTGGACGGAACAACCAATTTATTTGTCCGGATACACCGGAATAAAAAATATTTTTTTCTGCGTTTTTCATAGATAGTAACATGAAAATCAGAGATAAAAAATCAAAACATTTTATCATCGACACAGGAGAGACCATGGCTACACAGAAAGAAACGTGTGAATTTAAAACCGAAGTGCAGCAGCTGTTGCACCTGATCATCAACTCCCTTTATTCCAACAAGGAAATTTTTATCAGGGAGCTGGTTTCCAATGCCTCCGATGCCATTGACAAGGCAAGATTCAAAGAGCAGACCCAGCCGGAGCTGTTTGAGGGCGACAATGATTTTCATATCAGGATTTCCACTGATCCTGAAAAAAAGACTTTTACAATCACTGACAACGGCATCGGCATGACATATGACGAGGTCAATGAAAACATTGGAACCATTGCCAGAAGCGGCACGGCAGCATTCATGGCAGCCCTGGAAAAATCCAAGGACGAGAATGTCCTGTCCCCGGAGCTCATCGGCCAGTTTGGTGTGGGCTTTTACAGTGCCTTTATTGCCGCAGATAAAATCACCCTGGAAACCCGGGCCGCCGGCAGCGAAAAAGGTGTCAAATGGGAATCCGATGGCAAGGGAAGCTATTCCATTGAAGAAACGGACAAGGCCGACAGGGGTACCACCATCACCCTTGAACTAAAGGAAGTCGGAGAAGGGGACCAGGATTTCACAGAAGAATACACCATCCGCCACATCATTAAAAAACACTCTGATTTTGTCACCTACCCCGTCATCATGAATGTTGAGAAAACAGAGCCTCTACCAGAAGACCAGATCATTAAAGACAGTGATGGCAAGCCTGTGGGAGATACTTTCAAAAAAGTCAGGGCAGACGAAACCCTGAACTCCATGAAGGCCATTTGGGCCAAAAACCCCGAAGATGTCACCGAAACAGAATACGAAGAATTTTACAAACACATCAGCCACAACTGGGACAAACCCCTTGCCACCCTGCACAAGAAATTTGAAGGCATCACCGAGTATGATGCCCTTTTGTTTCTGCCCTCCAAGGCTCCCTTTGACATGTTCCGTCCCGAAAGAAAGCACGGCATGCAGCTTTACTGCAAACGGGTGTTCATCATGGACGACTGCAAGGAACTGCTGCCCGAATACTTAAGCTTTATCCACGGCGTGGTGGATGCCCCGGACCTGAACCTCAACGTCAGCCGTGAAATTCTCCAGGAAGACCGGCTGGTCAGGAATATCCGCAAAAACCTGGTAAAAAAAACCTTCAGCCTGCTGGAGGACATGGACAATGAAAAATACGAATCCTTCTATGAGGAATTCGGCCAGGCCATAAAAGCAGGTATTCCCACAGACTTTGAAAACAAAGACCGCATTGCCGCACTGCTGCGTTATAAGACCACCAAGTCCGATGGTAAATATATTTCCCTTGATCAGTACATTGAAAACATGCCCGAAGATCAAAAGGAAATTTATTATATCACCGGCGAAAACATGAATGCCCTGATCAATAGCCCGCTTCTGGAAGCCCTAAAGGCCAAGGATTATGAGGTTATTCTCATGGTGGACCCCGTGGATGAATGGGTCACCCAGTCTCTGTTTGAATACAAGGAGAAAAAACTTAAAAGTGCAGAAAAAGGGGATCTGGATCTGGACAAGGTGGATGAAAAGGAAAAAGACGCTTACACGCCTCTTTTTAATTTCATCAAGGAAAAACTCGATGACAAGGTCAAAGATGTTCAGATATCCAAACGTCTGAAAGATTCCGTGGCATGCCTGTCCGGTGATGATTTCGGCATGAGCGCCTACATGGAAAAAATCATGAAGGCTTCGGGTCAAGATGCGCCGCAGCAGAAAAGATCCCTTGAGCTTAATGTTAAGCATCCGGTCATCGCCAAAATCAAGGAAATCTTTGAAACCGACACCAGTAACCCAGCCCTCCAGAGCTACAGTGAGCTGCTATTAGACATTGCCATCATCAGTGAAGGTGGAAAAATAGACAACCCGGCCCGGTTCAGCAAACAGCTGGGCGACATGATGGCCAAGGCTTTATGATCATCTATCTTGAAACCCTGGGATGCTGCCGAAACCAGGTGGACAGTGAAGTCATGCTGGGTCGGCTGGCATCCCGGGGCCATGATATCACCCATGACCCTTCCGGGGCAGAGGTGATAATTATAAACACCTGCGGGTTTATCGCAGCGGCCTCGGCAGAGGCCGTTGACACCATCCTTGACTTGGCCCGGTACAAAAAAGAAGGATCCTGCAGACGTCTGGTGGTCACCGGGTGTCTGCCCGAACGCTTCCGCGAGGATACCCTGACAGATGCCCTTCCCGAAGTGGATGCATTTCTTGGCACCGGGGCCTGCGACAGCATTGTGGAGGCCGTTGAGGACAATACCGGAACCGTCATCACCCTGTTACCTAACCCCTGTGCCCGGGAACTTCAGGGCCTTCCTTTGCCCCGGAAACTCACTCTGGATTACACGGCCTATGTCAAGGTATCCGAAGGATGTAACCGCAAGTGCACCTACTGCATCATCCCCCGCCTCCGGGGGATACAGAGAAGCCGCACGGTGGACAGCGTGATAAAAGAGGCCACTACCCTTATCTCCCAGGGGGCCAATGAAATCATTCTGGTGGGAGAAAACACCACGGATTACGGGCTGGAGCTTTCACCTCCGGTGCATTTAAGCCACCTGCTGGAAAAGATTTCAAAAGAAGCTGCGACGGTTCAGTCCAGCCATCCCGCCTGGATACGCCTGTTATACACCCATCCCTCATCCATTGAAGAGCGGGTCATTAAGGCCATTGCCGAAAATGATAATATCTGCAGTTACTACGATATTCCCATACAGCATGCTGACTCCCGAACCCTCAAGCGCATGGGGCGCAATTACACCATGGAGGATCTTTACCGTCTTTTTGAGACCATCCGCACCATGGACCCCCATGCCGTGTTAAGGACCACCCTCATCACCGGGTTTCCCGGAGAAACGGAGGAAGAATTCCAGACCCTGTTGAAATTTATTGAAGATATCAGGTTTGATCATCTGGGGGTATTTCCCTATTCTGATTCAGAGGATCTGATCTCCCACCGGCTAAACAACCATGTGCCGGAAATTCTCAGGGAAGAACGCCATGATATCATCATGAACCGGCAATCTGAAATTTCAGAGACCAACAATCAAAAATATCTGGGCCAGACGGTTCAGGTGCTTGTGGAAGAAAATCCCGATGAGGGTATTTACCTTGGCAGGACACGCTTCCAAGCCCCTGAAGTGGACGGCATTACATTTATTTATGGCTCAGGGCTTGAAATCGGTACCTTTACTGATGTAAAGATTACAGAAACCCATGAATATGACTTGGCAGGAGAAACGGCATGAAAGATGAATTGAAGCGCAGACTGATATCACTGGTGGAAAAGGATCTAGTAAAGATAGAGGCGGCGCTTCATGATAACCTGAGTCCCCACCTGTCCCTGGTGAAGGACATTGCCGGACATCTCCTGTTCAGCGGCGGGAAACGTATCAGACCCCTGTTAATGATTTTAAGCACACGCCTGTGTAATTACCAGGGAGCTGATGCCATCTCCTTTTCCACCATTTTTGAATATCTCCATGCCGCCACTCTGCTCCACGACGATGTGGTGGACGAGGCTGATTTAAGGCGGGGGAAACCGGCGGCTCACACCCAATGGAGTCGCCCCAAGGTGGTCCTGACCGGGGATTTTCTCCTGGCCCGGTCCCTGTCCCTTGCGGCATCAACCGGCATTCCGGCCCTCATTTCCGTTATGGCCGGCATCACTGAAGATATGTCCCAGGGAGAAATTGAACAGATGGAACAAAGGGGCAATGTCGAGCTGACCGAAGCACAGTACATGACCGTTATCAAGCGAAAAACCGCAGTTTTGCTCCAGGGCGCCTGCAGAAGCGGTGCCATTCTGGCCCATGCCGAAAAAGACAAGGAAATCGCCCTGGACAACTTCGGATATCACCTGGGGATGGCCTTTCAGATGGCCGATGATCTATTGGATTACACGGCCAAGGCAGCCACCCTTGGTAAAAACCCCGGTGCCGATATCCGGGAGGGGAAATTAACCCTGCCCCTGATCAAGGCCCTGGAAAATGCATCGCCCCAGGATCGCTCCTGGATGTTCAGTATCATTACAGCCCCCAACTTTAATGCAGATGATTTCCAAAAACTTCAGGAACGTCTTCATCACTACAGGGGAATTGAATATACACAGGAACAAGCCGCCCACCATGTGTCCATGGCAAAACAAAGCCTTAAAAACTTTGCACCCTGCCAGGCCATGGACACAATGATAATGATCGCAGAATACGCCATCGCCAGAAATGTATAGCCCCAAAGGCACAGGAGGAGAAATGAACCCATTTAAATCAGCTGCCATGACAGCGGTAGCTCTGATGTTCTTACTGGCCTGTATCTGCAGCCATGCCGCAGCCCAGGAACAGGGAAACCTTACTGTGATTTCCCTTGGAAAACATGCCATTGTCGGTGGGGACATCTCCAAAGCAAAGAAAACCGCCATTGAAGACGCCCTTGATACCGCCGTGTCCCAGGGCATTCTTTCCATGCTCACCCCATCGGAAATATCCTCCAGCCTCCCCCTGCTGTCCGATGTGCTGACAGGTGCCGCCCAGGACCATGTCATCACCTACAAACTGCTTGGCGAAATGGAGAAGGGCAGCCATTATATAGTTGCCGTGGAATCTACTCTCAACGCCCAGACCCTGGAAGCCCTTTTTTCAAAATACCGGATCCAGAATAAAGACAAGACCCTTCCCCGGATTTTGATTTTCATGTCGGAACAGGTACCCGATGAAATCCTGCCCCGTTACTGGTGGGGGAAAAACCCCATGCCTTTCCACTCCTTTGCCCAGGAAGCCTTTAAAAAAGTCCTTGTGAAAAACAACTATCTCCCCATGGAGCCTCCCACAGATCAAGAAATTCAGTCTTTTGAGGTTGTGTTTAACTTTATCCATGATGCCGATGCCGCATTAAAAGTGGCATTAAAACTCAACGCAGAGATCATGATAATGGCCAAAGCAAGGGCCGAAGAAGCATCCAATGTCATGGGTGCAGAAAAAGCATATAAATCCACAGTGGCCCTGGAGGCTTTCCAGGTAAGCTCCGGAGAACGGATCACCTCTTTTACCACCGATGCCGTGGTTAAAAGTGATTTCAGCCAAACCGGCATATCGGACAGCCTTACAATGTCAGGTACCCAGGCGGCGGAAACACTCCTGGGCAGACTGGATGCGGCATGGTCCGGCAAAGCATCGGGCCCCCAGGCCATTGAAACCCGCATTGAGGGGGACGATTATCTCTCAAGCTTTATCATGCTCAGAAAAATTCTAAACACCATGTCCGGCATCAAGGATATCCAGACCAAAGAATTGAGTTCCGACAATGCCGTGGTGGACATCATCTACCAGGGAAATGGTAAAAAACTTGCAGATGCTTTGATGATGCAGACGTTTGGTTCTTTTAACTTAAGTCTTTCAGACATCACAGACAAGTCCCTGACCATCAAGTTCATACCCAGGAACGGTGCACAACCAGTGGAAACAAAGGATATACAAGGGGCCTTTATTTCCGAATAACAGGTATGACAAAAGGGGCGCCAGCACTCCGGGACTGGACCTGGTTCCCGTTGGAGATTCTGCTGATGATACCTTCGCATAAAAAAGCCCAACCACCGAAATTCTTTCTTGACATGCACCGGGGATGGTGGTAGTTAAGCTTTCTTATAAAGGCGCGTAGCTCAGTTGGTAGAGCGCTACCTCGACACGGTAGAAGTCAGCAGTTCGAGCCTGCTCGTGCCTACCATAAAAAAATAAAAGGTCAGCAGAACGTATCTGCTGGCCTTTTTTTTGTATTCCCCCTCCCTTTCTTAACGGACACCGCAGATAACCCCCTGTGAACATTTATCCCCCGCCCCGAACACCCCAAGGCACTGTAATAATGATTGACACGCCCGCAACGGTATGTCTTTACTGATTGGTAACACTTGAGAGGTTCGGCTGTTCCATCACATGGGAAAAGGGAAAACGCAGCATGAAAATTTATTATAAGATCCTCCTCACCACTTTACCCACGGGACTCATTCTGATCATCTTAATGGGTGTCATCTACTCCCATTTCAGTGTCAAGGCCCTGACACATCTGGCAACCACCTGGCTTGAAACCCGCCTGTCAGAAGCCATTCACATAGCTGCATTACAAAACGAAAACCTGAAAAAATATGGACTGGAAGCAATTCCTGCCAGCATTCTGAAAGCCAAAATGGACGCAGAAAAAGATATCAGCACCATTGGCGTGGGAAAACAGGGCTATATTTTTGCCGTGAATAAACAGGGTACCATTGTTTTCAACCCTGATCATTCCCTGGTAGGGCACAATGTTGCAGGGACAATATGGTTCCAGCAGTTAACATCTCACAGGGGCACCATCACCTACCGGACTAATTCAGGATACAACCTTGCTTTTTACGGCTATTTTGAGCCATGGCAATGGTATATCATCGCCACAGACCCCCATAAGGAATTTTTAGGTGCAGCCCAGCGCATCACTCCCATGATCCTGATTCTCGGATTTCTAGGCGCACTTGTAATGGCAGGGGTTTTAATGGTTATGACTCACCGTCTGACCCGTCCCCTCAAGCAGCTCACCGACGGTACACAACGGGTGGGACAGGGGGATCTGAAAACCATGATAAAGGTGGATTCCAATGATGAACTGGGCATTCTAGCCCAAAATTTCAACCACATGACCCGGCGTCTTCAAGAGATCACCATCCTGCGCGATGAATTGGAAGAAGCGGTGAAACTACGCACCCATGAACTCACCGAAATGAATAAGCGCCTGGTAAAGACAGAACGGTTTGCCGCCGCCGGCCAGCTGGCCACCACGGTTGCCCATGAAATTAATTCACCGCTCCAGGGAATCTTCTCCCTGGTGGATCTCATGAAGGACAACGAAAACAATGACACGGAAACCCTGGAAGAAATCAACGCCATTGAAAACGGACTTCAATCCATTAAAAAAACCGTGAAAAACCTCATGGATCTCAACCGCCCCAGCGGCCTTGAAAAGAGCCATATTTATATTAACAAGATCATTGAAGACACTTTGTCTCTTTTTCATACACAGGTGGCAAAAAAAGGGGGTATTATAAAATTAAATCTTGCCCCGGATCTGCCATATATATTTGCGTCTCCCCAGCTGCTGAGCCATGTATTCATTAATTTCATAAACAACTCCCTGGAAGCCATAACCCAGGATATCCCTGCAGGTTCAGGAAAGCCCAGGGTACCTGAAATCGACATCCATACCAGCATGCATAATGATAGCCTTGTGATTCAGTTCCAGGACAACGGCCCCGGCATCACACAAGAAGTCATGCCCAATTTATTCACCCCATTTTTCACAACCAAAAAAAAATTGGGCATGGGCGTGGGGTTAACCATCTGCTCTGAAACCATTCAAGAACATGGAGGAACCCTGGACGCAGGCAATGCATCCACCGGTGGTGCCATATTTACCATCACACTGCCCGTGTCCAATTGCTCCTCTGTACTCCAATGGGATCGGCAGACATCGTAAAAACACCCTTCTCAGCTCTTATGAACCCATTAAAAACTATTCATGCACTCATAAATTTTTTTCCAGCATTGGCAAGTGGTATACTCCTGTCTCTTTCCTTTCCTGGCACCCAATGCTCATGGCTTGCCTGGACAGCCCTGGTACCTCTGCTGGTTTCCATAAAAGATGCCCGCCCCCACAATACCTTTAAAACAGGCCTGACCATGGGCATGGCCCATTTTTTTTCCCTGATATACTGGATACTTCCCACCCTTCGCACGTATGGGAACCTTCCGATATTGCTTGCATTCCCCGTCCTTTTTCTGCTGGTATCCTACCTGTCCCTTTATCCGGCGATGTTTTGCCTGATTCTCTCGTGGAAATCCCGTGAAAACAACTTTGCACCTTTCATGCCCGTGGGAGCGGCCTTTTTGTGGGTGGGGCTTGAATTTATACGGGCACGGCTGTTCACCGGTTTTCCATGGGGGCTTACAGGGTATTCCCAATATATGCACACATCCCTGATTCAGATGGCCGATATCACCGGTGTTTATGGAATTTCGTTTGTTATTGTGCTGGTGAATGCCACCCTGGCCATGACATGGCATCAAATAAAAGCGAAAAACCATTTACCTGGCAATAAAGGTCTCCAAAAAGCATTAGTGATTACCTGGCCCATGCTGGTCATCCTGATTCTGGGGGGCATGATTGCCTACGGAAATGCGCGTATTTCCAGCATGAAAAAAAGCATGGCCCTGGCACCTCAACGCACGATTTCCGTAATCCAGGGCAATATTTCCCAGGCAGACAAATGGGATGAAGCCTACAAGAAAGAAACCATTGATGTGTATTGCCGTCTCTCCCTGATGGCCGCAGAAGCCCACACACCGGATCTCATCATATGGCCGGAAACCGCATTGCCTTTCTATTATACCTGGGAAAAAAACATGTCTGATGGGGTGGATGCCTGTGTCCGACAGACCAGGGCATGGTGTATCATCGGAAGTCCAGCGTTCTCACTTCGTGGGGAGGATGACTTTCAATTTTTCAACCGGGCTTACATGCTGACCCCCCATGCCGAGATCAGCTCTGTCTATGACAAAATTCACCTGGTACCCTTTGGAGAATATGTACCCCTGGGAAAATACTTAACCTTTTTGGATAAATTGACATCCCAGGCAGGAGATTTCTCAGCGGGCATGGAAAATGCCCCCCCCCTGGCATTTAAAGAAAATCAGGCAGGCATACTCATCTGTTTTGAAATTATTTTTCCGGAACTGGCATCAGCTGTGGTGAAAAATGGGGCTGATCTGCTGGTAACCATGACCAATGACGCCTGGTTCGGCCACACATCTGCACCCCTGCAGCATTTTTCCATGGCGGTGTTCCGGGCCGTGGAAAACAGAAGGAGCGTTGCAAGGGCCGCCAACACCGGCATCAGCGGATTCATTGATCCCGGAGGAAGCATTACCGGGGCCACCTCTCTTTTCGAAACAACTACGCTGACCCGCCAGGTAGCCTGTCTTACATCAATGAGTTTTTATACCCGCCACGGGGATGTATTCGCCGGGCTGTGCCTGCTTGCCAGCTTGCTCTTGTTCTTCCCCTGGATGGGAAAAGGGTCAAGGGGCGCATTCCCATTTTCCCGGTTCGACGATTAATCAGGTAGAGGACAGGCTCAACTTAACCAGCGTTTGATGATCTTGAAATGGGAAATGGCAACAATTAAAATAATGCCCACGATGACATATTGAATCACATGCACATGCTGCTCCAAAAAATCAAAAAAGACAACCCAGAATAAAATAGCAGTAAAGGTTCCAAGAAAAACGGCACTGAAATTGCGTCCGACATGGACATTAAGCAGATAGCCTACAATGGAGCCTGTGACCGGTCCCGTCACCGGAAGAGGTACCATAACGAAGATAAACAGACCGATCCAGCCATATTTTTCTATTTTTTCTTTATGCTTTTCAGCTTTGGCCTTCAGGGCAATGGAGACATTCATCACCCATTTAAATTTGATATGGTTGGTCATGGAAAGGATAAAGACAGCATAGGCAAAACAGACGATGAGTATTTCAAGGTAAAAGTTATACCACAATGTCCAGGCAAGGTTGAATCCTGCCATAAAACAGATACCTATACCAGCGGCCCTGCCTCCGCAAATATGGGCCAGAAACGCCAGCAAAAGATTTCCGGCCTTGGAGGAATCCGTCACACTGATCCAGGCAATCAGCCCCATGAGCATTGCCAGAAGAACTACCCCCGTCCACAGAATTCTACCCTCGGGGGTTTTGTATATTTTCCCTTTTGGGGGAGCAAGCTTTATGGGAGGTGTTTTCAAAGGATTTATCTGCCTTTTCCGAGCATTCACCCGCACTGTAATTTGAATCGCAACATCGTACACCACAAAATGGTACACCAACGATGCTGATGAAATAATCAAAAACAGGTGGAAAGTCAAGCAAAAGCCATATCCCAAAAAAATAGAACTGTTGATAACAGGATTACCGGAAAAGATGAAATCCCATATATTTTTCCAGGGCCTGTTCACAACTTCGGCCCACTTGGGATGGGGCCGATAAAAATACGCACTAACAGGCGAGGCTCCAATGTACCCGGAAGCGTATCTGTATTGTTGCAATGAGTCCCCTTTTTATGGTAAATACACGCAGATGATAAACGGCTGAATCCCTTAGAATAGGGCCTGACGTCAATTTAATTATAAACCAAATAAAGGGAAAATATCCCACAGGAGCATCCCATGGCCTTAGAACCGAAACAGACCCTTTCTTCCTTCTATGAAAAAGCAGAACAACTCAAGGAGTATCTTTGACCTCCCTGTAAAGGAGAACAGATTAAGAGAACTGGAAAGTTTCATTGCCCGGGAAGATTTCTGGAACGACAACGACAAAGCCACCGAGATGCTCAAGGAACGGACAAGGATATCCGATCTCATTGACGCATGGCAATCGATTTATACAGAAATCGAAGATGCCGAAACCCTGCTGGAACTTGCCAGGGAAGAGGGAGACAAGGACGTAGAACAGGAGGTGGACGTTCAGCTCCAGAATCTGGACAAACGAATTCGATCCTTTTCCATAGAAATCATGCTCGATGATGTGGATGATTCCAAAAATGCCATTGTCTCCATAAATGCCGGTGCCGGCGGCACAGATTCCCAGGACTGGGCCGAAAAATTATTTCGCATGTACACCCGGTGGATCGCCAAAAAAGGCTACAAACTCCAGATTATTGACTATCAGGACGGTGACGAGGCGGGCCTTAAGGGAGCTACTTTAAGTGTATCCGGCAACAACTGTTATGGGTTCATGAAGGTGGAGTCCGGGGTTCACCGCCTGGTGCGCATCTCGCCGTTCAACGCCAGCGGCAAGCGCCACACCTCCTTTGCCTCGGTGTTTGTCTACCCCGAATTAAAGGATGATATTACCATTGAAATTGATGAAGGTGATCTGCGCATTGACGTCTACCGGGCAAGTGGTGCCGGCGGACAGCACGTCAACAAGACCAGCAGCGCCGTCCGTATCACCCATCTGCCCTCGGGGGTGGTTACCCAGTGTCAACAGGAATCTTCCCAGCACCGAAACAAGGAAATTGCCATGAAAGTGCTGAAATCAAGATTATACCAGATCGAAAAAGAAAAACAGAGCCGCAAAATGCAGGATCTCCATGACGGCAAGGATGACATTGCCTGGGGCAGCCAGATCCGCTCCTATGTCATGCATCCCTATCGCATGGTCAAAGACCACCGAACCAACTTTGAGGTGGGGGATGTGGACCGGGTAATGGATGGAGACCTGGACGAGATCATTGAAGGCGTTCTGCTTTCAGGCAAGGTATGATAAACACGGACAAGATCATACAGACCCATTACCGTCCCGGTACCCGGCTGTATGATCTCTTCATGCGCCATGGGGAACTGGTTGCAGAAAAAAGCCTTGAAATAGCAGAGAAGGTACAGCATTTCCAACCGGACATCACCTTTATTCAGGAGGCGGCCCTTCTCCATGACATCGGAATTTTCATGACCCATGCCCCTTCCATCCACTGCCGGGGCTCCCATCCCTATGTCTGCCATGGGTTCCTGGGACGGCTGCTTCTGGACGAGATGGGCTTTCCCCGTCATGGGCTGGTGTCGGAACGTCACACCGGTGCCGGCATCACCCTGAACAACATCACCAGAGCCCGTCTGCCCCTTCCCCACCGGGAGATGGTACCTATTACCTTGGAAGAGGAGATTATCTGCGTGGCGGACAAATTTTACTCCAAAAACCCAGACAAGGCCAACCATGAAGCAACCGTGGAAACCATCGTCGCCTCACTGTCAAAAATAGCCCCCGGCCATGGAAATCGTTTTTCAGCCTGGGCCATCAAGTTTCAGCTCTGATTTCCATGACGTTCTTATGGCCCTGTAGGTCAGGCGCATTGCCATTTTCCGGGTTCGATGGTTAATCCGCGTGGTGTCAGGTTTGTGTTATTGTGATTTTGTCAAGAACCTGTGTTAAAGGCAAATTTAAACAAAAGTTATAATAATACAAATCTGATACCACCCGTATAAGACCCTGGAACACATGGGCCATAAGAAAAATGGCATTATACCGCCCCCAACTGTGGCCGTTGCGGGCTTGTGCTGCGGCATGTTCATTTTAAAAAGCCCCCAGGGAGTCCAGATGGATATTCGTTTTTCAAAGGTTACCAAATCCTACAGCGAAAGTGGTGCCCGGCATGTTATTTTTGAAAATCTTGATGCTCTGTTCCCCTCGGGAACGATTTCGGTCATTGTGGGAAAAAGCGGAGTGGGAAAAAGCTCCCTTCTCAATCTCGCAGGCGGCATAGATACACCGGACAGCGGCACCATTCAACTTGACCAAACCCTGATCACCGATATGTCCGACCGGGAACGGACCCTCCTTCGAAGAAAAAAAATCGGCATCATCTTTCAATTCTTCAATCTGATTCCCGTTCTCACCGTGCTTGAAAATGCCTGCCTCATCGCAGAGCTCGACAATGCCTCCCCCCGGGTGTTCAGGGAGCGCGCTCTTTTTCTGCTGGAGCAAACCGGACTTTACCATCGAAGACACGCCTTTCCGGATCAGTTGTCCGGCGGTGAACAGCAACGGGTGGCCATTGTCCGGGCCCTGGTCAATGACCCGGAGGTAATCCTTGCCGATGAACCCACGGGGAACCTGGACATGGCCACGGGCAGAACAGTGCTGGAACTCATCGTAAGACTTGTAAAAGAGCAGAACAAAACCCTAATCATGGTCACCCACAGCCCCGAAGCCGTGGGGTTTGCCCACCAGGTATTCACCTTTGAAAACCGTCATCTCTCCACCTCTTCAGCCACCACTTCCCCCCTTTTAACCGTCACCGACTCAGCGGTCCACTCCAGCGGAGATGAACCGACATGAGTGCCCTGATACCCGGCATTCTCATCAAAACCGCCCTGAAGCACAGTCTGCACCACAGGGCACGAACCCTGCTTCTGATACTGGGCATTGCCGTGGGGGTTTCCGGGGTGGTGGCCATTGACATTGCCAAAACCAGTGTCGGCCGATCGTTTGAGCTCTCCACAGGTCTTGTCACCGGTAAAAGCACCCATCGCATCGCGAGCAGCCACCTGACCCTTCACCACTCGTTATTCACACAGCTGAAGGTCTCCCTGGGTATAAAGCACTGTGCACCGGTCATATCAAGATACACCCATGTGGAAGAACTCCAGGGAAAACAGATGCAGCTTCTGGGGATTGATCCCTTTTCGGAAAAGGCCTTTCGTACACTGTCTTTGTCACCGCATGAAAGCGCCGGACAGAAAAATCTGCCCGAAACCCTCATGTCCGGCACCGGGGTGCTTATCTCCAGATCCCTCGCCCGTGAACACGGCCTTTCCATTGGTAATTTTCTAACCCTTTCGTGGGGAGAAAAAAAAGAGAAACTTTTCATTGCAGGTCTTCTTAACAGTACATCGCCCATGGAAAATGCGGCCCTAACGGGTATCCTAGTGACAGACATTGCCACAGCCCAAGAGATTCTGGCCATGGGAGAGCAGATATCCCACATTGATCTGATACTTGACTCAGAAGAATCGATACAGCAGATAAAACGCATCCTCCCCCCGGGCGTCATGCTTTTAAGTACCGCCCGGAGCAGCCAAGCCCTTCGCAACCTCTCCAGCGCCTTTGAGACCAGCCTCACCGCCTTCAGCATGATGGCACTTTTCATGGGCATGTTTCTGGTCTACAACACCGTCTCCTTTTCCGTCACCCAGCGCCGACGTCTCAACGGCACCCTGAGATCCCTGGGGGCCACCAGAAGAGATATTTTCATGATGGTGAGTCTTGAGGTTCTTATTTACGGCATTGCAGGCTCTCTTTTAGGTATCATTGCCGGTATACTTCTGGGAAAAGGGGCCGTTCACGCCGTGTGCGCCACGGTGTCGGACATGTACTTTGTGCTCACCGTCAACCAGACCCACATTGCCTGGCCAACCCTTTTGAAAGGATTTTCTGCCGGTATGCTATCGTGTCTTGCGGCAACTGCCCTGCCCGCCCTTACGGCAAGCCGTACCCCCCCTGTAAGCCTCTCCCTTGCTTCGGCATCGGAAACCAGAGTTCAAAAAAATGCAGGCCTTTTCAGCCTGGCAGGCCTTGTGCTCATTGGACTTTCGCTGTTTCTCTTTCTGTTTCCCCACAAGGGGCCTGCCCTGGACTACACCGGCATCTTCATGATGTTCACCGGTGCTGCATTCATGGTACCCCTACTCACCCGCATGGCCACAGCCCTGCTCCTTCACGCCCCGGCACCGATATCCGGCCTCCTCTCCCGCATGGCTCTTAAAAACATTGTACGTTCCCTGAGCCGCACCAGTGTGCTCATTGCCTGTTTAATGGTGGTGACATCGGTGTACATCGGCATCGACACCATGACGGCAAGCTTCCGTCAGTCTGTAGTCAGCTGGATTGACGGAAACATCGGCGGTGATATCCATGTGCGATCGGCGGATAAGACAGCTCCTGCCATCCCACCCGAAATGGTAGAGCTGATAAAGGCCCTGCCCGGGATAAAAAACGTCAGCGTCTATGCCATGCACACCATTTTATCCGGGGAGAAAGGCGAAACCCATGTGTTTGCCTACGACACCGATTTTTCAGACAAGGAGTGGGTATGGACGGCAGCCCCGGCACAATCCATGGACACGCTTTTAAAGCAGGGACAGATCCAGATATCAGAAATTTTTGCCGCCCGGCACGGGGTTGTTCCGGGTAAGAAAACCACGGTGATCCTCAATACCCTGCAAGGGGCACAGAAATTTTCCGTTGGCGGTATTTTCCGGGATTTTTTCATGGGAGGAGGGCGCATCATCGTTCATCCGGAAACCCTGAAAGCCTGCTGGGGATTTGATGATATTACCTCCATGCAGCTGTTTTTAGATCCGGACCAGAAGATCGGACCGATGATTGAAGCAATCCAGACCATGGCACCATCCCATGGTCCGCTGGAGGTTCGTTCGGGTAAAATCATAAAAGACAGCGTCCTTGAAGTGTTTGACAATACCTTTCTCATCACCATTGCCCTGCAGCTCCTGACGGCCATTGTGGCGCTTACAGGCATCGTCAATGCGGTCATGGCCATTCTGCTGGAACGTACCAGAGAGATGGCCATTCTCCGGGCCTGCGGGGCGGAATCGACCCAGGTGGAAAAATTGCTGATGATGGAGTGCGGATACTCAGGAATCATGGCAGGCATCTTTGCCCTGCCCTTTGGTCTTTTCCTATCCTGGGTGCTCATTGATGTGATCAACCAACGCGCCTTTGGATGGACCTACGGAATGATCCTGCAGCCATGGGGGCTTTTTCAGGCGGTGATCATGTCCCTTGCCACTGCCATGGCAGCCGGTGTTCTGCCAGCGATAAAGGCGGGGAAAAATGATATTCCCACTGCCCTTCGCATGGAATAGACAGACACAGGATTGATCTCAACATCGACCACTTTGGGCTGGGATCAGGCTGCCAATCTTATTGGCAAGCCCTGAAATCAGGCCCGGCACAGAGAAAAGGAAGACCGGATGAAAAAAACCAACGTCTCACGTCTCCGCATCATCCCAGTTAAAGTGATTAACACACCGGTAATCCCGGGGAGTTACACCCCGGAACTGCACGTTCAGAATCACTCCTGTACGAATATGATTTTAACCCGTGTAAAGCAGCCGATATACAGAATCAGGCGATTCGATTTCCGGTTAAAGGGAAGACGTATCGCTGGCGTATTCGCTCTTTTCAACTTGCTTATTGCCGCCATCCTGTTTTCTGGATGTGATACCCCTGCCGGGAAAGAGAGCATTGACATCGGTCAGGCCCTCTCTTCTTCCATGGCCCTGCCCTGTTTTAAAAGAGCAGACCGGGAGCTGCCCCTGGTGTTTCCCGCTGATCATGGTCCCCACGATGATTTTCAGACCGAATGGTGGTACTACACCGGCAATCTTGCCGACCCCTCGGGCAGAGGGTTCGGCTATCAGCTGACCTTTTTTCGTAGAGCCCTTGCCTGCGCCCCTATGATAGGTGCATCCCCATGGCGTACCCGGCAGCTCTATTTTGCCCATTTTGCCGTCACAGACATCGAGGCTGCAACCTTTCATTCAGACCACCGCATGGACAGGGAAAGCATTGGTATTGCCGGTGCCACCCCCCACCGGGTATGGATAGAAAACTGGTCTGTCAAAAAGACAGGAGATCATAAAACCCACCTCACGGCCAGGGGTGCCGATTTTTCTGTGGATTTCATTCTCAGCCCCGGAAAACCGCCGGTGATGCAGGGAAAATCAGGTTTGAGCCAAAAAAGCACCCAGCCGGGAAACGCCTCCTATTATTACTCTTTACCCCGAAGCCCCACCCAGGGAACCATCCTTACCCCTGCGGGGGAGTTCACCGTTTCCGGGCGAACCTGGTTTGACCATGAATGGAGCACCAGCGCCCTTGACAGCAACGAAAAAGGCTGGGACTGGTTTGCCCTGCAGCTCGATGACGGCAAAGATATAATGGTCTGCCAGATTCGAAGGGCCGATAACCGGCCCAACGGCTTCTCTTTCGGGTGCATCTCCCATGCCGACGGCCGTTATGATATCCTTGGTCCCGAAGATTTCACCCTCACGTCAACGGGCACCTGGCAAAGCCCCGCCACCCAGGGGATCTATCCGTCGGGCTGGAAAATCTTCATATCACCATTAAACCTGGCGCTCAAGGTTACGCCCCGCATCAAAGCCCAGGAGCACACCGGAGATTTCATCTACTGGGAAGGGGCGGTGGCGGTTTCCGGAAAACAGATTTCCGGTGACGGTTATGTGGAGTTAACCGGGTATTTGAAGGAATAAACTCAGTCGAATTTTATTGATTTACCATTTATCAAGCCCAGGTTGCTGCACTCCATGGATGCCGCCCCGGGAAAACGGTAGATTAAAAACAGCCGAATCCCTGAAGTAAGTCATCACTGATCAAGCACTTCCCGGAGCTTGGCGCTGAGATCGTTCACACTGAATGGCTTTTGAATAAAATGAACCCCCTCGTCCATGATGCCATGATGGGCAATGACCTCATCGGTGTAACCGGACATGTAAATGACCTTGATTTCAGGATAAAGCGCAGACACCTGGTTAAACAGCTCCTTACCGTTCATTTCAGGCATGACCACATCTGTGAGCATCAGACTCACATTACCATGGTGACCCTCCAGCCGGGCCAGGGCATCATTGCCGTTCTCCGCCACCAGAATATCATAACCCTCACGTTTCAGTATAATGACAGTGAGATCCCGGACCGACTCATTGTCTTCCACCAATAAAATCGTCTCACCCCGTTGTTCCCCAGCCCCGGTATTACACACTGCTTCAGGTTGATCCCCTTTGCGGACATCGGAACCCACCGGAAAATAAATCCTGAAAACGGTTCCTGTGGGCGCACTTTCCACCTGAATGGTGCCGTCGTGCTGCTTGACAATACCATACACCGTTGCCAGCCCCAATCCTGTACCTTTACCTGGCTCCTTGGTGGTGTAAAAGGGTTCATACAGATGCTGCAGGGTGGTATCTGTCATACCCGTGCCCGTGTCCTTCACTGTCAGCATGACGTGGGGCCCCGCAATTCCTCCCTCAAAAACTTCAGCATCGGTGTCATCCAGCTCAATTTCAACGATTGACATGGCAAGGCTTCCCCCATGGGGCATGGCATCTTGGGCATTAACGGCAAGATTCATCACCACCTGTTCCAGCTGCCCCACGTCTCCCTTGATCAAGGGCAGGCCCGGGGCAAGGTTGAACTTTATGGTCACATCCTCCCTGATGGTACGACGCAACAGTTTTTCAAAACGCTTTAAAAGATCGTTGAGATCAACGGGTTTAAATTCAAGGGTCTGCTTGCGGCTGAAGGCCAGCAGCTGGCCCACCATATCCCTTGCCCTACTGCCGGCACTCACAATTTCCTTTAAAAATTCCCGGCGGGGATCAGCTTCAGGGGTGTCCTCCAGCAGCATCTCTCCATATCCCAGGATGGGGGAGAGCAGATTGTTCAGATCATGGGCCACCCCTCCGGCCAGGCGACCTATGGATTCAAGTTTCTGGGCCTGGGCAAACTGCTCCTGGAGATGCTGGGTCTCCATCTCGGCAAGGGCAAGGCGTCTTTCGGTTTCCAGTTCCCGAAACACCCTTAAGAAAATATTGGGCAGCACCTCGGACAGATCAAAACCTTTGACCAGGTAATCACGGGCACCCATCTTCATCATCTCCACGGCTGTTTTCTCACTGCCCTGGCCGGTCATGGCCACAAAGGGCACACGGATATTGTGTTCCTGCAGGGATCTTATCAGCTGGGTTCCTGTCATGTCGGGAAGAAACTGATCCACCAGGAGTATGGTTTCCGGATCTTTCAGAATGGATGCAAGGGCGGCAGCCCCGGTGTAAACCCCCGTTGTTTCAAAGCCCACCCGTTTAAGAGCCTTCTGGGCAAGACGGTTCAACCCCTCATCATCCTCCACCACCAGAACCCGCATCTCCGGATCGTAATCCATTAAAAACCTGGGAGATTTATCTTCCACAAGCTGTTTCATTTTTCCATAACTCCATTGATCTCAGGCACCTTCACCACAGCAAGAAAAAGGCCCAAGCTGCGCACAGCATTCACGAATTTATCATAGTCAATGGGTTTTGTAACATAGTTGCTGCAGCCCAACTCGTGGCACAGGGCCACCTCCCTGGGATCGTCCGTGGTGGTGACCATTATGATGGGCATTTTACGCAGCTCCGGGTCCTGTTTTACCCGGGCAAGCACTTCAAGTCCGTCCACCCGGGGCATGCGGATGTCAAGAAGCAAAACATAGGGGGTATTGGGCTTTCGATGGGGCTCTTTTCCCTGGCAGAACAAAAAATTCAAAACCTTCTGCCCGTCCTTGAAATGAAATATTTCATTAACAATGCCAGCCCGGGACAAATTCTTTTTGATTAGCCCTGCATGGCCCTCATCATCTTCTGCCAGGAGAATCACGACATTTTTTTCCATTTATTTCTCCATAATTTAGGAAAGTACATTTGTTGCCTGGGGAAAAGAGATATAAAAACGAGAGTATTCACCCAAATTAGATTCCACGCGGATACTGCCCTCCAGACGATCCAAAATCCGTTTTACAATGGCCAAGCCCAATCCATCCCCCTGGCTGTGGGCCGGGTCCAGTCGATGAAAAATTTCAAAGATTTTATGCACAAATCTCGGGTCCATGCCAATACCGTTATCCGCTACGCAATAGGTGGCCTGGCTGTCTTCAATTTTACCGCTGATCTCAATCACCCCATCCCTTCCGGGATCAAGGTACTTCAATGCATTACCAATTATATTGGAAAACACTTGATTTATCTGCATTCCGTCTCCCCGGCATGGGGGAAGATCGTTTATGATCACCTTCACATGGGACGCCTTAATCTGATATTCAATGGCATCCACAACCTGGGATATCATGAGATTCATATCAATATTGTCCATGGAAAGCACGCCCCTGCCCGAACGGGAAAGATGAAGCAACCCCATGAGCAGTTTATCCATCTTGGCAGCACTGGTACGAATAAAGCGCAGGGCTTCTTGAATATCATCTTCCAGAATGCAGATAACCGTCGGGGGAAGATCATGGCCCAGAATTTTTTCCAACTCCTGTCGCAGTTCTGTCATGCTATAGTTAAGTTCTCTGCTGTACCCATCTATGTTCACCAAGGGAGATCTCAGATCATGGGATGCCACATATACAATCTGCTCCAGTTCTTCATTTTTCATTTCCAGATCGGCATTTACCCGGGCAAGCTGCTCGGTTCTTTCCTCAACAAGTTCCTTTAATCTGTCACGGTGATCTCGTAGTTCGTCCTCCTGCTCCAGCATCTTTTTCTCTTGCAGTTTCCGCTGGGAAATATCGTTGATGGTACCCTCATGGTAGATGATCTGCCCATTTTCATCCGTCACCATATGGATGTTAAGGGACACCCATATCCGAGTCCCGTCCCTGAGATTTAAAGGGACCTCAAGATTTTGAAGGGATCCTTCCCGGGCAAGACGTTCAATGATCTGCGCTCTGTCGTCTGAATTTTCATAAAGCTGCTTACCGACATCATGGTAATGAGCTATCACCGAGGCCTGATCATCAAACCCAAGCATTTTTACCAGGGCAGGATTGGCGGCCATTATCTTTCCCTGAAGGGTAATCTGAAAAATCCCCACCGTGGCATTGTTAAAAATATTACGGAAACGAATTTCAGATGCTTTCAATTCCTTTTCTGTACGTATACGCAAATGGATATTAATGAAAAGCATAACCGATATCAGGAGAAGACAAAGAAAGGCCCCCAGTGTACCCCATATAAGCGCTTTATAATTTTCATAAAAGGAGAAAGGACGATTCAATACCACGGCATCAGGGGGAAGCAGATCCGTGGAGACCTTGAATCGTTCAAGTTGAAAAAAATCAACCCGGCATTTATTTACACCGGTCTGAATAACGGGAAGGGTTGAAACCGGCACCCCGGCCAATATCTGTTTTCCCAGGCGTGCCATCTCCTGTCCCTGGGAGTAACCACTGATGACATTTCCTCCCACCGCACCGTCCCGCAGGTTAAAGTCAAGCAGACAGTACACGGGGACAGGACTTATCGACGTCAACTTTGCCCCCACCCCTTCATAGCTCAGATAATTGCCCAGCCGATCGGCAAAAAAATCTCCCAGCAGAATGGCAGTATCTCCACCCAAACCCCTGATTTTTTCCTGAAGTTCGCCTATGGAAAGATTGTCGTTATATTCAATGGTAAGGGTTGGAAAAAGAGAATCGAAGGCGGCTTCAATGTTCCTGCGCCAGGCACGGCCGGTGGTGAGATAATCGTTGATGACGTAAACATGCTTTAAACCGGGATGGAGGCGTACCATGAGTTCCACCGTGCTCACAGGAGATATAATTTCGGCCACACCGGTGATATCGGCATGCCCCTGAAGCATCTCCGGTTTGTAATCATTGACACCACAAAAGGCAATCGGCACCCCGGGAAAAAGCGTCTGCCGTCGCTGCATGAGAAAATCAAAAGCGTTGTTATCGCTGCACAGGATCAGGGATAAATGAAAATCCTGGGACTTGTGGGCCAGGGAACGTTCCAGAAGTTGGTAATGCAAAGAATCATGATGCCGCTTGGAATCCATGTATTCAATGTGCACGATCAGGTTGTTGCGGTCAGGGGTAAGTTCTTCAAAAACACCTTTTTCGATATTTTTGACCCAGGTCATGTCCGAATTATAGGAGTGCAGCAATAACACATGACGGGGAAGAAGGTCTTCCTCAACCGCCCATCCCTGTGGTGAAACTAAATGGACAAAAAAAAGGGCAACAAAAAAGATGCCAGTAATTGCGGTGTGCCTTTTTCTTCCGGTAAAAGGTATCATCAAATTCCCTTGATCAATTTATGAGAAAAAACCGGCAAATCTGACGGTTTTTTAAGCGTTGTTGTGGGCAAACCCAGATCACAAAATACCGTCCACCCGTGGCGGCTATGCCCCCCCCCCGCAGCGGATTCCCGGAAACGTGTAACTATTAAACAATCACAAGCCCCGGCAGCATAGTTTTTTCAAGGCTCTGGCGCTGCGATTCAAACGAGTCAGCATCAACAGATTTTGGTAAAAACGTAAGGGGGCTTCCAAAGGTCAGCGTAACCCGTGAAAAGGGCCGGGGAAGCATGAAACGATCCCAGGATTTGAAATACCAGGCGTTATCCCCCTTAATATAGAAGGGCACCAGTTTTACACCTGTGTAATGGGCCATCTTGATAACCCCGGGCTTGACGATTCCCATGGGACCCCGGGGGCCGTCAAGGATATGGGCGCCGAACCCGTGGGTGTTGAGATGATCAATCATGGCATCCATGGCCTGTTTCCCCCCCCGGGAAGATGATCCCCTGGGGGTATGCCAGCCGGTTCGGTTGGCCACTCCAGAAATGAGATCTCCGTCTTTGCTGCGGCTGATCATCAGCCCGGGATTAAATTTTGAATAGGTTTTAAAATAACGAATGGCGGAAAAAAACTGCTGGTGCCATCCACATAAAAGAATGGGGGTTCCCTGGTCCAGGAGCTGCTGCCACTGTTTTTCATTGTCCACATGAAAGCGGAACGTAAAGCTGTATATGCGTATAAAATAATAGACAAAAGCGATGAACGGAGAGGTGTAGATAATCCACTTTAATTTTTTCAGCATATTTTCCTTTTACAGGGCAATCCATTTTTTCTGCAGTAAAGACAGGCGGGTTCAGGCTTATGCCATGGACGTCTCCCCGGGTGTCAGAAATCCTGGAACGCCACAAAGAATTCCCAGAATACAGATCTGAGACCGCCTTCAGTGTGAAAAAACGGAATCAGTTTATAGAAAAATAATATATCCAATACAATATCAGGTATAATTCTATGTTCAAGTGTTTTTATATTGTCATGGGAGGAGCCAAGCTTGCGTTTTGGGCATTATCGGTCAAGTTTCGGGTTCGCCCCGGTTTTGGTCGATAACGCCAATAACACAAGGCTGACACCGTTCTCGCAAAATCGGCACAAAAAACTTGAAGCTCAATTACAATATCAGCTTTTAAAAAGAAGGCAAGCCCTAAAGCAGGCCATGTTGTGAGCAAGCCCGAATCTTGTAATTCAAGAGGGGGCGTTGACGCTAAAAGTCCGCAGCATGCTCCAGGATCTGTTCCCCAAGGGCTTTAAAAATCAACATGTGAAAGGGAAACATGACAAACCAGTAAACCCGCCCCAGAAGCCCCTTGGGGTAAAAATGGGCGGTTTGTACAAGACTGTCGTCCCGGATATCAAATTCCAGCCACGCTTTTCCCGGCACCTTCATCTGGGCAAGCAGCAGCAGACGTTTTCCAGGCTTGATGTCCGCCACCTTCCAGAAATCAACGGCATCCCCCACCCGCAATGAGCCCTTAAGACGTCTGCCCCTGTTCAGCCCGTATCCCCCCATGAGTTTGTCCATGGCTCCCCTTAATTTCCACAATAAATCATAGGCAAACCACCCCTCATCCCCACCCAGGGAACACACCGAGGCAAAAAGCTGAGCCCGGGAGAGATTGCCCGTGGAAAAGGTTCTCCGATCCCACAGGATGGGACCGTGGACAAGATCCTGCCCGTTGAGGTCACACTGGTTGCCACCGCTGCTGTCACACCAGCGGCTGATGATATGATCATGCTCCATCTCGTTTATGGCTCCGGCCACGCATTTTTCAAAGGTCATGGGCACAATATCCGGGAAATATTTTTCTGCATTGCGGTTCAACAAAATGGTTTCCGATTTCAACCCTTCCACCAGGGCTGCTGCCATGGCAAAGGGAATGGGGGTGAAGAAAATAAGCCACCAGGAGGAGAGGGAAGGGGTCAGGACCGGCACCGGAATCAAATGGCGCTTCAAACCCATGACGGCGGCGGCCTGGATCATCATCTCCTTGAAATTCATGGCATCTGTGCCGATATCAACCATAAGGTTACCGGTGTGTTCAAGGTGTACCGCGGCCACCAGGTAGGCAATGACATCATCAATGCCAACGGGCTGGGTCAAGGTGTTGACCCACCGGGGGGTAATCATCACCGGCAGTTTCTGGATAAGGTTACGGATAATTTCAAAGCTGGCACTGCCCGCACCGATGATGATCCCGGCCCGGAACCAGACGGTTTCCACCTGATCTTCCTTTTCACTGAGGATTTTGCCTGTCTCCATGCGGCTTAACAGATGGCGACTGGCCGTGGCTTTTGCCCCGAGCCCTCCAAGATAAATGATACGCCGCACCCCCTGGCGGATACAGGCCTGGCGAAAATTTACCGCACGGGTGCGATCCTGACTTTCAAAATCAGCCCCCTTGCCCATGGAATGGATCAGGTAATAAGCAACCGCAATGCCCTTTAAAGCCGTATCCAGGACTGCCGGGTTAAAGGTGTCTCCCTCTACGATTTCCACCATATCACGCACAGCCGGGGAAATTTTTTTTCTATTGCGCACCAGAAGACGGATATCTCCAGGGTTTTCTTGAATCAGTACGTCCTTTAAACGACGGCCCACATATCCGGTGGCACCGGTTATCAGTATTTTGGGGGTTGGCATGGGAGTATCTCCTGTTATTTTAAAGTTGAACGTATCTATTCAACGTTGAAAAAAATGGGCCGAATTTCATCTTTCAAGAACACACGCCTGACCCCGCCGATCCGCGGCCACGACATTAATTCAATGTTATGATCATGCCCAAACAACATTACCTTTGCGTTTCATCCTTGCGTTTATGGATGATTCAAATACAATGGGCACGGCTCTTCCAGGAAAGAAAATACGCCCCATGGGGGATGTTGGGGCAGGGTCAAGCAAAGGTGGCGGGTGCCCCATACTGTGACCAAGCCAGATGTTTACTACATTGAGTTAAAAGAGGTTTTTGTGAAAAACAGCAAAATACGGTTTGTGGCTATACTGACAGTTCTACTGCTGTCGGGATTTGTGACCACCTGTCTGATCAGTTATTATGTGGCCCATGATTCTCTATCCGAGCAACTTGCCGAGACCACTCTGCCGCTGACCAGCGACAATATCTATTCAGAAATTCAACGGGATCTGCTGCGTCCTGTGTTCATCTCTTCACTCATGGCCCAGGATACTTTTCTGCGGGACTGGACCATGGCCGGAGAAAAGGACGACAGCGCCATCATTCGATATCTGAAAGAAATCCAGCTCCAGTATGGCACAGTCACCTGTTTTTTTGTGTCGGAAAAAACCAGAAAATATTATCACACATCCGGCATCCTGAAAACAGTCAGTGACACCGATCCACAGGATGCCTGGTATTTCCGGGTACAAAAAATGCTGGAGCCCTACGAGGTCAACGTGGACACCGACACCGCCGACAAAAATTCCATGGTGATCTTCATCAACTACCGGGTATTTGATTATGCTGGCCGCTACATCGGTACCACCGGGGTGGGCCTTGCCGTCAATGCCGTGCGAGACTTGATCGACAGCTACCAGATGAGATATGGGCGCACCATCTACTTCATTAACGCGGAAGGCCAGGTATCCCTCCACGGCTTAAGTTACAACGGTCCTAATAATATCCGCAAGATACCGGGGCTGTCAAAACATGCCACCCGGATTCTAACCTCACCCAGCAATTCATTAACCTATACAGAAGGGGGAAAAACCATATATGTGAACAGCCGCCTGGTTCCCCAGTTTGAATGGTATCTCCTGGTGATGCAGAACAATGATCCCGCCGAATCACGCATTTTAAACACCCTTATGATTAATCTTACCGTCAGCCTTGTTGTCACAGCCATTGTTCTGCTGCTGGCCCACCTCACCATCGGAGGGTATCAGCGACGTCTGGAAGAGATGGCAAGCACAGACAAACTCACCGGTGCCACCAATCGCCAGGTATTTGATATGTTGTTTAACCAGGCCGTCAAACAGGCAAAACGCCGGAGCGTAAGCATGTCTGTCATCATGTTTGACATTGATCATTTCAAAGCTGTGAACGACACATATGGCCATACCACCGGTGACCTCATCCTCAAGGCCGTCTCCCGGACGGCAAAACGCCATATCCGGGACTGTGACATTCTCTGTCGGTGGGGAGGTGAGGAATTTTTGATACTGCTTACCGACTGTAATCTTAACCAGGCCTATATTGTGGCGGACAAAATCCGCAAAAACATTGAAATAGACAAAAATGTGATTCACAATGAGCAAAGCATCTGCGTCACCGCCAGTTTCGGGGTTACACAGCTGGGGGAAGACGAAAACTTATCCGATGTCATAGTGCGAGTTGATATGGCATTGTATGCGGCCAAGAACAATGGCCGCAATTGCACTGAACTGACTTAATGAGGTTCAGGCCCATGCCCAACTTAGAGCGTGTGGGTTTGTTTAGCCTGCAATCTGACCCGGTTGAAGGTTTGCATTGACGGGCTCCCCTTTGTCAATTATAACCATTTCATGGACATTCTCATCCTCTCTTTAAATGCCACCGCAGATCTGATTTCCCGCATGGGATCCATCATGTTCATAAGCCTCTTTGGCATCGAACTGTTCATGCAGATGGGGCTGATGACCTACCTTAAACCCATTGGCAAACCTGTTGCCAGGCTTGCCAACCTGCCCTCGGAGAGTGCGGTGAGTTTTCTTTCCGCCATTGGTTCCATGATCGCGGCACATTCCATGGCGGCCCAGTTCCACGCCGATGGAAAACTCACCGACAGGGAGCTTATTCTCACCGGGGTTCTCAATACCGTTCCCTTTCATTTCAAGGAAGTTCTCACCTTTCAGCTGCCCATTATTCTGCCGCTGCTCGGCATGCGGTTGTGTCTCATTTATATTGCCGCCTTTTGGCTCACCGGATTTCTCAAACTCGGGTTTGTTGTACTGGCGGGAAGGTTCACCCTGGCCGGAGAAACCCGCACCGACGATGCCTTTAAATCCATGACCTGTGCCCCCGATGACCCAGACTGTGTTTCCAGAAGGTTGGGACAACTCCTGAAAGACACCTGGAATGCCAGAAAAAAAATGTTCATGCGCATGATTACCCTGCTCGCATCCGTGACCATGATCATTCAAATTCTCATGAACACGGGTATGCTAACGTGGCTTGAAACCCTGATTGTTCCCATGACCTCCCTTTTAAATCTGCCGGCGGCCGTGGTGGGTCCCCTGAGCGCCTATGTGTTCAGTCCCACGGTGGGCATCACCTACATGTCCAATTTGTTGAACCAGCAGGTGGTCACCGATTACCAGGCCATCTTATCGTTGATGGCAGGAAGCCTTTTAATGATTCCCTTTACCCGGGTTCGACGCACCCTTCCCCGGTACACGGCCATCTTCGGACTTAAGAACGGCACAGTCATCTGCGCCCTGACAACTTTGTTCAGCATGTCGGCAAGGGTAATAACAGTTGTCTGGGTTATTCTTTTTTTTTAAAAATTGCCACGGGGCTTCTGTGTTCCGTGTCTCCGGTTCGCCCACAAGAAAGGTTGAAAAACGGTGAGATTTGCGAGATTTTCATATAACCCACATGTCCTGTCGGACACAACGAAACATGAAAATGGCATGATGCCGCCCCCAACGGTACCCAATCCGGACCGGGTGATCGTTGGGGGCTCTGATATCGCATTTTCAGATAAAAACACAGATATAACACTAAGTACAGCCACAAGCTAAAGCAAATCCCATGATTGCAGAAGATAGAACCTTATTTCACATAAAACCCTTCAATTCAGGAAGCGCACCCATGAAAAACGACAGCAGCACCATAAAGACCATACGACAGATGTTTGAAGCCCGATCCATTGCCGTGGTGGGGGCCTCTGCCGACCCTTCAAAATATGGGTTCATGACTTTGGACTGTATCATAAAAGGCGGGTTTGAGGGCAATATCTACCCCATTAATCCCAAAGGCGGCAAGATTCTTGGACTTAACGCCTACCCTTCCCTTCTGGAGCTTCCTGAAGTGCCCGACGTGGCAGTGATTCTGGTGCCGGTAAAGATCGTGCCCGGTGTCATCCGAGAAGCCGGCCAAAAGGGTGTCCCCGGGGTGGTACTGACCACGGCCGGGTACAGGGAGGTGGGCCGGGACGACCTGCAGCAGGACCTCATGGCAGTTGCAAAGGAAAACAACGTGCGTATCATCGGTCCCAACATCGAGGGGTTTATCTACATGCCCAACCGTCTCAATGCACAGTTTTTCCCGGTGGTAAAACATAAAGGCCCCTTTGCCACCATCTCCCAGAGCGGCTCTCTGACCAACGGCCTTGCCGAGTGGGCGGACCGGGAACAACTTGGCATCAGCGCCGCCATCAATCTGGGCAACCAAGTGGATATCTGCGAAGCCGATTTCATGGAGTTCCTGGCCACCGATGATAACGTCAAAGCCATGGGCCTCTACCTTGAAGGCGTCAAAAACGGCCGAGTTTTTTTAAAGGCCCTGGAGCGGGTGGTCCCCAGAAAACCTGTTATCATCTTGAAATCAGGCAGATCCAGTGCCGGCGAAAAATCTGTGGCCTCCCACACCGCCTCCCTTGCCGGAGCCCACAAGGTATTCCAGGCAGCCTGCCGTCAGTATGGTGCCATCCCCGTTGACACTCTCCAGGATCTTTATGATTATGGCAAACTGCTGTCCACCATGAAGATCCCCCAGGGCAACCGCCTGCTGATTCTGTCCTCCTCCGGTGGCATCGGGGTGATTGCCGTGGATGAAGCAGAAACCCTGGGAATTGAGGTGCCCCCCCTTCCCCAGGCCTTTGTGGATGAGGTGAAGGCATTGAATCTGTCGCCCCTTGGTTCCTACACCAACCCCATTGATCTTGCCGCCATCTGGGCCCATGAATTCCGAGAAGTGGCCCTTGTGGCAGACAGGCATGATGTGGCCGACGTGTTTCTCATCAATTTCGGCGATCCCATTGAAGGGGGCGGGGATATGATCATTGAACTCAAAAAACAGATCAAGGCCAGCATTGCCGTCTCTTACATGGGCGGTGCCCAAGATGAAGCCATGGATCGACCCCGCATGAACCGGGCCGGGGTACCGGTTTTCTCAACGCCGGAACGAGCCGTGAAAGCCATTTCTGCGGCCATGGTATATGGTAGGTTCCAAAGAAAAGCAGCTGATAAACAGATCTGCCAATCCGCTGCAGCGATATCTCCTGGTGATCATGCAACATGCGATGATGATCTCCAATCCGCCGGTAAATCATTTCCGGATGCACAAATGGATGCTCTCTCTGGTATCCCAGGCACCCCTCCCAAGCCCCATAGCACAAGCAGTGATTTTCTCCTGGAACCCCAGGCTGTGGAGCTCATTGAAAAATACCAGATCCCCTACCCTGTCCACCATTTCAGCAACGACGTGGACGCGCTGATAGCGGCTGCTGATGCCATGGGATATCCCGTGGTTCTTAAAGTCGTTTCAAAAGATGTCATCCACAAAAGTGACAGCGGTGGTGTCAGTGTCAACATTAAAAATGCCCCGTCGTTAAAAACAGAATATGAGACCATGAAATCCCGGATCAAAGCCGCCCATCCCCATGCCGTCATTGAAGGCATGCTGGTCTGTCACCAGGCAAAAGAGGGGGTGGAGCTCATTGTGGGAGCCATGGATGATCCGGTGTTCGGTCCCACCCTCATGGTGGGTATGGGGGGGATTTTTGCAGAAATCATGAAGGACACGGCCTTCCGGGTGGCCCCCCTTACCCCGATCCATGCCCGGGAGATGCTCATGGAACTGAAGGGTTATCCCCTGCTGACAGGCGCCCGGGGAATGGCCCCCTGTGATGTGGATGCCGTGGTGGATCTCATCATGAACCTGTCTTGTCTTGTCATGGAAAATCCGGACATCAAGGAACTGGACCTCAATCCGGTACGGGTCTATCAAAAAGGACTCTTAGCCCTGGATGCGCGGATCATGAAATAAGTGAGCACAGATCCTGGTTGAGGGAAAGAATCAACAGCTCGTTCCGGGTATGAAAAGCCATGGGGTGCTGCCAGCCCGGGCCCCCCCATTGCCGGTACAAGCGCTCAGCCCATGGTGCTGAGCACGGAACTTTTGACCAATGGCCGCCGGGTTAACGCCCGACGGCATCAAAGAGAGATAAACGCCCACCAACATTATTTCACAATTTTCCCCGTGACGACATATATGGGGTCTGACAGACGCAGTTGAGGGAAATATTTATCGCCAAATGGCCTTGGATAGCCCCGCATGGAAAAGGTTGAAAGGGATTTAAAGCCATTGGTTTTCTGAAAATATTCGGTGACCAGGCCCATACGTTCAAAATCATGAAGATATTCCCAGACATGAATGGCCTTTTCCGGAAACCAGCGGTTGGAAAAGGTCACCACAAATTTTCCCCCCGGTTTCAAAACCCGCCCGACCTCTTGAAACACGGCAAGGGGATCTGTAAGATATTCCACGGACAAAGAGCAGACCACAACATCAAAGGAACTGTCTTGGAACTTCAGAGACGGATCTAGGTTCAAATCCTGAACCCCGTAATCGGACAGTAGTGGATTTTCTTTCAGCTCATTTTCGTTGAGTCCAAGGCCGTAAAGAGCTGACAATTCAAGGCCCGGGGGAAAATGGGAGGTCCACCCGGCCATGAGATCCAGCACCGCATCCCCCGGTTTCACAACGCTACCATAAAACCGAGACAGGTTTTCCCGGGCCTTACTGTCAATGTGATGCACAAACCGATCCATGGCATAAAACTGCCCATCGGGATGCTCGTTACGACGTCCAAAGGCATTGCCAGAAAAGAAATCGGTGGCAATGCCATTTTGCCGGGCCTGCATGCCCGGCCCTGTCAGTGCAAGCTCCAGCCAATCCGTGCAGGCCCCCCCCCTTTCGTCGGATTTCAGAGACTTCCCCTGCACGGTCATGGACAGAGTCATGGGGATACCAGCCATGGGGTGGTTCAAATCTGCGGTGATGTGATGATCTGTTATGTCAATACAGCGAAACGGGGTTTTATTTTCTTTAAAGATACCCGGCAAACCGGAAATAATCCCCTTGGGATAATATCGCCCCCGCTGAAATCCGTAGTACGTGAGACCCTGGCCCTTGACATTTCGCAGGGGCAGCACATGCACGTCTTGGGCACAATGATCCGAAATGAGTTCTCCGGCATGAATGGGTACCGTAATGGGATCTCCTGAGAGGGTATTAAAAAGTTTTTCCAGGGTACTGCCCGGAAAAATATCCCGCCAACAATTGAGATTATTTGCGAAATAATGCTCCTTGTGGCGGATATCTTCTTTCTGCCAGGCGATGTCAATGGAAAGATCAATCCGTGAATTACGAAATACGCTTGTCATCAGAAACTCCTACCGGTCCAGGATATTTGAGGTTTCTGTATAATGTCATCTGTCTTTTCATCAACAGATCATGGGGAATGCTGATGAGAAAAATAGTACGGATAAATATTTTTTCAAGACTTTATCTTCCCCTGAAGCCTGCTTATGTTTCATGCAAAACACGATAATACGTTTATTGTTGTACTTGATCGAAATATCTCCCATCCCTGATGGATGTGGCAATAAGGTCAGCAGTCCCCCCGCCCAGTGGTGCCATTGACCTGAAACAGGAGGTGGACAAACAGGGGATGGCTTACAGCAGAAAAAGATTGTATCATCGACGCAATAAGGATTCCATGGATACCCTCGTTCTCTCTTCAAATGACACAACGAATAATGGGTCGTAGACGCGAAGCCAAATGGCATTATGCCGCCCCTCCCGACGGGCAATGGGCCCGGCCCGGAACCGTAGACGGCCCAATTGGCCGGTTCCTATTGCTCATCGGGGGGGGGGCTCTGCTGAGGTAAACCTGAAGGGCTTACACCGCGCTGTAGTAGGTTCTGCCAATTTCAATTTTCTCCATACCTTGGGTATTATTCACCATAGCCGACCTGGCCATTCGACGTCAAAACATTTCCCTTATCTACAAACAAAGATCACCTGAAGCAGGTCGCTTTCATTCCAAAACCTGTCATTTACATTCTATTCTTCTTCCAGGCCCACTGGTAATGTAACGTCCATAAAAAAAGACTTTCATAACCGCCTATCAGGCGTGTTAACCCTACCCAATCAAAGGAGAAATCGATGACAGATACAAATACAAAAAGAAAAAAAACACGATTTGATTTTCATAAGATGAAACAGTCTGGCGAAAAAGCCGTATGGATTACCGCCTATGATTATCCAACGGCCCAGTTTGCAGAACAGGCCGGTATGGACATGCTGCTGGTGGGAGATTCCCTTGGCATGTGCGTTTACGGTTATGAGGGCACCGTTCCTGTTACAATGGACCAATGCATTGTCCATTGCGAGGCCGTTCGCAGGGGAGCACCCAACACCTTTATAATTGGTGACATGCCCTTTTTATCCTATCAGGTGAGTCGTGAGGCCGCCGTTCTCAATGCGGGCAGATTCCATAAGGAGGCCGGGGTTGATGCCATCAAACTTGAAGGGGGTATCCGGGTTTGCGAACAGATCAAGGCCATCACCGATGGCGGCATGCTGGTCATGGGCCACATCGGTCTGACCCCCCAGAGTTCAGGACAGCTGGGCGGATTCAAGGCCCAGGGACGAACGGCGGAAACAGCCATGGAGCTGATCAAGGACGCCCGGGCCATTGAAAAGGCAGGTGCCTTTGCCCTGCTGGTGGAGGCGGTGCCCCCGGAGGTGTGCAAGATTATCCGGGATGAATTGACCATCCCTGTCTACAGCATCGGAGCCGGGGTTGATGCCGATGGGCAACTGATGATTTCAAGTGATGTTCTGGGTGTTTTCCAGGCCTTTACTCCCAAATTCGTCAAACGTTATGCAGAGCTTGGCACCGAAATCAGACGGGTATTTGAACTGTACGCAGACGAAGTCAAACAGGCAAAATTCCCGGCAAAAGAACATACCTATGCCATGGTAGATGGACAGCTTGATATGCTGAAGGAGCTGTTGAAAAGCTAATCATTCATCCCGTACAGGAGAGCTGTTTTGGAAAAAACCATTGAACGAATACACGACACCGCCCTTCGTATTCTCCAGGAAATCGGGGTAAGGTTCATCCATCCAGAGGCATTGGCTATCCTCAGTGAAAACGGAATTCGTCTCGACGGAGACAAAGCTTTTTTCACCCCGGAACAGATCATGAATGCCCTTTCCACGGCACCGGCTCAGTTCACACTCAGTGCCCGGAATAAAACCCATGACATGGAAATCGGTGCTCCGGAAACCTTTTGCGCACCGGGATACGGCTGTGCCTCCATCATCAACAGAAACGGTTGTGTAAGAAACGCCCTGCTGAATGATTATGTCACCCTTGCAAAACTTGTCCACCAGAGCGACCATTTTAAAATCAATGGTGGTATTCTGGCCCAGCCCTGTGATGTGAATGCAAAAACCAGTCATCTTGTGATGCTCTATGCCGCCATCCTTTCTTCGGACAAATGCCTTATGGGTATACCAGGCAACCAGCAGCACATAAAATCCATCATGTCCATGATGGAAATACTGTTCGGCAGGGAAGATCTCCTGAAACATCACAGGATACTGACAATGATCTCCACCATAAGCCCCCTTTCCATTGACAGCATGGGGCTTGAATCCATGATGGTGGCCGCCGGTATGAATCAACCCATGATCATTTCACCAGCACCGGCTGCAGGCACCACCGGCCCCATCGGTCTGGGAGGCAATCTGGCCCTTGCCACGGCCGAGGCCCTTGCCGCCATCACCTTTACCCAGATGATACGCCCCGGTGTTCCGGTTATCTTCGGGCTCCAGTGCTATGGTGCAGATTTAAGAACCGGCAACATCTCCATCGGATCTCCGGCATATGCCACTCAGGCGGGATATTGTGCTCTGCTTGCAAAAAAATATGGCCTTCCCAGCCGGGGAGGGGGATCGGTGAACGATGCCGCCGCCGTCACTGTGCAGGCCGGATATGAGAGCATGATGTCCATGCTCACTGCTGTTCAGAACGGGATCAGCCTGGCGGTCCACAGTAGCGGAATTTTAAATAATTTCTCTGCCATTTCCTACGAAAAATTCATGGTGGATCTTGAAATTCTGGACCGCGTCCGCCTCTACATGGACAAAATCAGCCTTAAAGACGATGAAGATCTCTCGTTTGAGGTGATCAAATCCGTGGGAGCAGGGGGTGAATTTTTAACGGCCCCGGACACATTGAAAAAATGCCGCTCCCATTCGTATATGCCCCGAATCGGTCTTCGTGGAAACAGAAACGGGCAACACGAAACATCCCTTTTGTTTGATTCTATGGACAAGGCCTTGAAGGGCCTTCTCAATACCTATGAGCAGCCTGCCCTTGACCCTGCCATTGCCAAAGCGCTTTTTTCCTACCTGACAGGTCCGGGAGAGGTTGACCCCAAAATACTTGAGCCATTGAGTAGATATTAACTCAACTTTCGGTGTTCGCCTTTCGTGGTGAGGTCAGGCTTGCGTTATTGACATTATCGAGGCGTTTTTCGTTTGCAAAGGCCTTGGTCGATAACATCAATAACACAAGCCTGACCCCGTCGGTACATGAATTGTATAAAAACGCCGGCTTTGAAATGAAGTCCGAAAATTGAAATATTAACATGAAGGTCGTTTTTATACCGATACATGGCAAATCCATTCTATCGGTATGCGCCTGGTTTCGATAAAAGGAATCATGGAATGAAAAACAGTTCAATGAACGGCACTCTTTATATCGTCTCAAGGGCCGTTCAGTGGTTTTTAAAGAGAGATTGATCATAACGTCGCTTTCTGTCTGGGGGGAGGGCAGACTTGCGTTGAAGCATGCCCCAATCAGCAATAAATGAATAAAACAATCATAAAATATCACAATGGAGAAACCTACGATGAGTAAAATGGACTATCTCAAAGACAAACCCATTGCAGTTCTGGGAGCCGGGGCTGTTGGTAAGGCCTGTGCCTCAGATTGTGCACTTTCCGGTAATACTGTAAGACTTTGGGATTCCCCGGGATTTGCTGAAAAAACGCTTTTCGGCATCGAAAAGCAGGGATTGACACTCTATGGGGAACAGCTCAATCTATATGGTTTTGAGCGTTCCGGTGTTGCCCGATTCGACAAGGTTACCACAGATATGGCAGCCGCTGTGAAAGATGCAGGAATTATCATCATTCCCACCCCATCCATTGCCCACAAGATGATCTTTGAACAGCTGATCCCCCTTCTGGAAGACGGTATGGTCATCCACATCATTCCCGACAACTACGGATCACTCCTGTTGAGAAAAATGATGCGGGAAGCCGGATGCGATAAGAAAGTCATCATCGGCGGATGGTCCAGCGCCCCATATGGCTGCAGGGTCATGATCAAGGGCGGAGTCATTCTTCCCAAGATCCGCGCTTACTACCGGGCCATCACCCTCAGGGGTGCTGCCCTTCCCTCCACGGACCTGGATGATTTCCTTAAAAGTGCCAATTACATGGGTACCATGGATGCCATCACCACCGGCGACGGTGCCGTGGGTGGCAATACCGTCATGGATACGGGCTTTTCCAATGTGAATCCCGTATTGCACTGCCCGGGTACCATCCTGGGTGTGGGTGTCATGGAAAACTGGGGCGTTATCTTTGGAGAAGAGAAAAACGATTTCTCCATCTATTCCCACGCCTACTGCCCCTCCATATCAAAGGTTCAGTATGCCCTTTATCAGGAGCAGTGTGCCATTGCAGAGGCCATGGGCGTAGGCATCCAGGATTTTAAAAAGAAACAGTTCTTCTCACGGGAAAATATCCTCGGCTGTGAGTACATGGGCGACGACTATGAGATTCCCTTTGAAGAACATGACTATATCCAGTACGGAACAGGTCCTTTCACCGTTCATAACCGCTACATCACCGAGGACATTCCAGTGGGCTGCCACATGTACCACGAACTGGGGAAAAAGTTCAACGTCAAGACCCCGGTGGTGGATTCATTGATCAATCTGGCCAATGTCATGATCGAGACCGATTACTACCAATCAGGGTATACCCTTGATTACCTGGGCATCGGACATATGACCAAGGAAGAGATGCTGGCCTATCTCAACGAAGGCGTTTACACGGAAAAATAGCAGACCAACATACGGCCGGCAGGTTCTGCCACCAGTGCAGACCTGCCGCGTGGAGGAAGATATGGGAATTTCAACAAAACGGAATATCAATTTCAACATTCTCACCCCTGAGAAAATTGAAAAAATCCATGAGGCAAGCCTTTCTCTCATGGAACGTGTTGGCATGAAAGTCGGCGGGAAAAGGGGGCTTGAAGCCTTTACAAAAGCCGGATGTGAGGTAAGTCCGGACGGCCTTGTCAAGATTCCTCGCGCCCTTGTGGTCAAGGCCCTTGAAACGGCACCAAAGGAGCTGGTGCTCTACAACCGGGTTGGCGAAGCCACTATGACCATCAACCACGAGAACCAGGTTTATTTCGGAACCCACTCGGACCAGTTGGAATACGTGGATCCGGAAACAGGGAAGGTCCGAGATTTTTTAAAAAAAGATACAAAAAACATGTGCACCCTGGCCGATGCCTTGGACAATATTCATTTTGTCTTGAGTGTGGGCATGTCCAGGGACGTAAGACCCGATATCCAGACCCAGATCTCCTTCATTGAAACGGTGAAGCACTTCAGCAAAACCATCAACTTTTCAACAAATGACATTGATTCACTCCAGGAAGTGATCGATATTGCCGCCATTGTGGCCGGCGGCCTTGAAAAACTCCAGGAAAAACCCTTTATCTTCAACTACTGCGAACCCATACCGCCGTTGACACATCCCGAGGAGAGTACCGAAAAGCTTATCATCAGTGCCCAAAACCGGATTCCCGTGGTGTACATGCCCTATTGCATGATGGGGGGCACCTCCCCCATGAGCTTTGCCGCAACCCTTGCCCAGTGTAATGCCGAAGCGCTTTCCGGGCTTGTTCTGCACCAGTTGATATCTCCCGGTGCGCCATTTATCTATGGCGCCATGCCCTCGATCATGGACATGAAAACCACCATCGGCAGCTATGGTGCCGTTGAATTTCATCTTCTGGTTGCGGCGGCATCTGAAATTGTCAACTCCTACGGACTTCCATTTTTTGGTACAGCCGGATGCACCGATGCGAAATTTCTGGATGAGCAGGCCGTTTCCGAGGCAACCATGGAGATCTTTTCCACCCTCCTTTCCCGGGCCAATATCATCCACGATATCGGGGTTTCTGATCATTGCAACAGCGTCAATCCCGAGCTGGTTGTACTGTGTAACGAAATCATCGAAAACCTCAAGCACTACATCCAGGGGGTTGAGGTTGATGACAAGGAACTGGCCCTTGAGGTCATAGAAAAGATCGCCCCGGCCGGTGCCTACCTCAATGAGGTACACACCATTCAGAACTTCAGAAAAATTTTCTACCCCACTCTGTTCGGCAGAAAAATGAAAAATCCGGACGACTCTGAAGTCAAAAACAAAATCCAGGCAAAAATAAAAGATATCATGGCCAATCATAAGGTACCAGCGCTTGACGCTGAAATCCTTGCACAGCTGGACCAAAAAGCAGCAGAGCTGGAAGCCCGTAAACCTTTATAGGGAGTTCCTTTGTGAAAGAAAACCTTGACAAGATTCACCAGACCTCCATGGAGATTCTCAACAGGGTGGGGATCCGATTCCTGGATCCCCAGGCCCTTGATCTTCTGAAAAAAAACGGTGTTAAAGTCTCCGGCAGCACGGCGTTTTTCACCGAGGAACAGGTGATGACTTCCATTGCAAAAGCACCCGGGTGTTTTACCCTGTCTGCCAGAAATCCCGCCCATGACATGGTGCTTGGAAAGGGGGAAACCCATTATGCGGCCGGCTATGGGTGCCCATCAATCATAACTGCCAATGGAACAAAACGAAGCGCAACATTCAACGATTACCTTACCTTCCTCAAACTGGTGCACCAGAGCCATCGTTTCAAGATCAACGGTGGCATTATTGTCCAGCCCGGGGATATTCCGTCAGCCTTTGCCACCCCTTTGATGATCTGGGCCACGGCAAATCTTTCGGACAAGGTGATTCTGGGGATACCCGGCACAGCTGCGGAGATTGAAAAGGTCATGGCAATGGGCACCATTATGTTCCATGGCCGGGAATCTTTTGGTGAAAAACCCAGGATACTCACCCTGGTCAACACCCTGAGCCCCCTTCAGATTGATGCCAATGCCATTCATACCATAAAAGTCGTTGCCGATTACGGCCAGGCCCTGATTATTTCTCCCGGTCCCATGGCAGGGGCAACAGGCCCTGTGACCCTTGCCGGTAACATCGCCCAGGGCAATGCCGAAGCCCTGGCCGCCATCACCTTTGCACAGATGGTCAAACCAGGAACCCCCGTGATTTACGGTCTTCAGGCAACAACGGCCGATCTTCGTACCGGAGGCGTTTCCATAGGATCACCCGGGTTTGCCATCCAGTCACGCTACTGCTCTGCCCTGGCCCGGCGATACGGGTTGCCTTCACGAAACGGAGGCACCAGCACCGACGCAAAATGCGTTTCGATCCAGAGCGGGTACGAAAGCATGCTGTCCATGTTGTCCGCCCGCCGCTCCCGGACGGATTTTATTCTTCACTCTGCAGGCATCCTTGAGAGCTATGGGGCCATGTCCTATGAACAGTTTATCGTTGATCTTGAGATCATGGACATAATCGATTATTTGATGGCGGAGCCATCCATGGATGCAGATGCCCTTGGATTGGAAGCCATAAGCCAGGTGGGTCCCGGGGGCCAGTTTCTCACCAGCCCCCACACCATGAAGCACTGCAGAAACGTGCCTTTTATCTCCCAATTAAGCCACAACCGCCCCGGAAAAGACACAGGAAAAGATCCCCCATAATCTGTTGGCTGTTAATTCTATTTATACAACCATGCGGGGAAACTACAAACGCCCCCACATGGACAGGGATGTCAGCAACGACCTTAAACACTTTCTTCAAAGCCTTGGGATCTCTCCAAAACTCATGGAGCTCCCGAACGAGATGGCTCAGCTTGCTTAAATTCGTCACCATATAAAAGGAGAAAAACATGTATCAAAACCGCGATATGAATATCAACTATATCAGAACAAGAAAAAATCATACCTGCTACGGCATGGGCATCGGCATCATGGTGCTGGACGACGCCTACCCGGGATTTCCAGGTGACGTCAGAAACGCCAGTGCCTTTGGGTACCCCATACAATACGAAATCTGCGAAGGCGTAGACAATCATGCCCTGGTATGGGAACAGGACAAGACTCCCTGCCGTCAACCGATCCTTGATGCAGCCAGAAAACTCGAACGTATGGGGTGCAAAGCCATCGCAGCGGAATGCGGTTATTTTGCCTATTTCCAGAAGGATGTGGCAGGTGCGGTGGATGTGCCGGTCTTCATGTCAAGCCTTCTCCAGGTTCCGTTTATTCAGCAGACCATCGGTCCGAAAAAAAAGGTGGGCATTGTCTGTGCCCAGCGCCGGTTTCTCACCACTACCCACCTTGAAAACGTCGGCATTGATCCGGATTCCAATATTGTTATCGCCGGAGCCCAGGATGAATACGGATGCACGGAGTTTGACAATCTCTGGGATCCTGAAAAACGTCCTGAATGCCCGGAAATCTATTACGATAAAGCCCAGGAGCAGATGATTCACACCTGCGAGGCGGTTGTACAGAAAAATCCGGACATTGGGGCCATCATGCTTGAGTGTACCGGAATGCAGCCCTTTGCAAGGGCCGTTCAGCAACGTGTGGACCTTCCCGTTTTCAGCTGGGGTACCCTTCTGGACTACGCCTTTTCAGCCGTGGCTCACAGGGACTACTATGGCCAGGTATAAGGAGAGAAACTGCTATGGTTGTGATCTGCGACGTTGATGATCACAACCCCGGCCGACCCCAGCATGGTTGATCTACACTTGTAACAAGATACTATTCATATTGCTGTATAAAGGAGTGTTCTATGGAACTGTTAGTGGAATGGTGGGATCTTCTTGTCACCGCCATATTGAGAGGCGGAATATACGCCCTGATGGCGGTGGGTCTGTCCCTGGTCTTCGGAGTGATGAACATCGCCAATTTTGCCTATGGAGAGCTTTATATGCTTGGGGCTTATTTTGCCTATTTCGCATTTACAGTTCTCCATTTAGGCCCCATTCCGGCAATGATTTTCGCCGCCCTTATGACCTTTATCATGGGGGTCATTCTTGAAAAAGTCTTTTTTTATCCCTTGAGGCAGCGGGCTAAAAAACAGTGGCTCATGAACTCCTTTCTTGTGACCCTGGGCATTTCCATTATCCTTCAGAATTCAGCAAAACTTTTCTGGGGCAGCACCTATTACGGAATCACCCAGTACTGGGGGGGTCGGATTCGGGGAATTTCCAGCATGTCCATCTCCATGGACCGGGGGGTGGGCTTTCTCATTGCCGTTATTGCCATTACGGCCCTTATCCTTTTTTTGAGCAAAACCCGAACGGGCCGCGCCATCCGGGCCGTGTCCCAGGATGAGATCGGAGCGGGTCTTGTGGGCATTGATCTAAACTTTATTCACACCCTTACCTTTGCTTTGAGTGCAATGCTTGCCGGCATTGCCGGCGCCTGCCTGCTTTCCATCAATCCAGCCTACCCCACCATGGGTATCCAGCCCCTGTACAAGTCCTGGTTTGTGCTCATCCTCTGCGGCATGGGCAATGTGGGGGGAAGCATCATCGGCGGTCTTCTTGTGGGCCTTCTTGAGACCATCACCTACTCCTATTTCTCCGGTGGCTGGCAGGATGTGATCAGTCTCACCATCATCATTATGATTCTGCTGTTTAAGCCCAACGGACTTTTTGGAAACACCGGCGTGAAAAGTGCGGTTGAATAGGAACTACAAAAGGACAGATTAACCATGGAAACTGAAACAAAGAACATAAACAAAGCGACTGAAACCTGGACAAAGCGCCTGAACAAAGTTGGCTTATCCCCTTTGGGTGTGGGCCTTTTGATGATTGTTGCCCTGATCCCGATGTTTATCAAGGATGAATTTATCCTGAGGCTTTTGATATCGGCCCTTATGTTTGCAGGCCTTGCCATGGCCTTTGATTTTACCGCAGGTTTTATTAATATCGTCAACTTCGGTTTTGCCGCCTTCATGGGCATGGGTGCCTATACCTCCGGCCTTCTTGTGGTGAAACTTGGCTGGTCTCCCCTTGTGACCATTCCCCTTGGCGGATTTATGGCCGCGATTCTCGGCTTTGGTCTGGGACTTCTCACCCTTCGGCTGGGTGGCATTTTCGCCTCCTGCATGACCTGGTTTGTGGCCCTGGCCATGATGTCAACCACCGGCAACCTGGTGGATCTTACCCAGGGCTATGCTGGCATCACCATCCCCCTGCTATTTGAAAGTGTAACCAACTGGCCTTACTACTATATTATTCTGGTCATGGTATTTGTGATCTACATCCTGCTGGTGTGCATCACACGCTCGCACATCGGCCTGGCCTTCAGAGCCATCGGGCAAGATCTTGAAGCTGCTGCCTCGTCTGGGGTGGACGCAACCTATTATAAGGTGATGAACTTTACTGTGTCCTGTGCGCTTGCAGGTTTTCTGGGCGCTTTTTACGCCCATTTTATCGGCATTTTAACCCCCACCTTGATGCACACCAGCCACACAGTGGAAATCATGGCTATTGCCTACATCGGCGGCAGAGGCACCATATGGGGATCCTTTGCAGCTGCCATGATAATGATTCCGGCAATGGAGTTCATGAAAGATCTCCTTGAGTTTCGTATGATTCTTTACGGCGTGATGATGATCCTTGTCATGATTTACTATCCCAAAGGACTGGCTGGCTTATGGGGAAAACTGACCCATCTATTTTCCAAAAAAAATGAAGAGACCCAGGGCATGCTCAATGCCACAGGAAATAAAACAATCTCATGAGGTCTGATTTCTCATACCACATGTGTTGATTTTAATTTTAACGGCACACTTTACGTGGTGGAAAGTTGGAGAACTTAAGACTGACGAGAAATAATGGCAAAGATCTAAAAAGGGAGGACTCATACAAACCAGCACTGAAGAGGCGTTCTTTTTACAAACCAAATTAAAGCAACAACGTTTCTAAAAATGGAGGAAATTTCACATGAAAAACAGATCAAAAGCACCGGTATGGAAGATATTAACCCGGACAGTTGTGGCTGCTGTAACGCTGTGCCTGATGATGGCGGGCACAACCCCGTCGGCTGTGGCAGAAGAAAAAGTTCTGAAAGTGGGTTCCATCGGTCCCTTTACCGGACCGGCGTCAAGGGTGGGTGAGGAATTTAAAAATTCCATCACCATGGCCTTTGACGAAATTGGATGGAAAGTCGGCGACTACAAGATTGAATTTGTATGGGTGGATTCAGAATCAGATGCGGAAAAAGCGGCCAAGGCCTATGAAAGGGCAATTGTCCGGGATAATATTGATGTGGGATACAACACCTGGCACTCCTGGGTATCCGCATCCTGCATGGAGGTTGCATCCAAACATAAAATACCTCATTTCTTCAGCTTTGGTGCCGGCAAGATCATGAACGACAAATACCACTCAAACCCTGAAAAGTACAAATACTGGGTGGGAAAAACATGGCCCCTGGCAGAAAAACTGAGCATCGGCTATATCAATTCCCTGGAAACGGCCATTGCCAATGGTACCTGGGAACCCAAATCCAAAAAAGTTCTGGTATATGGTGTGGATAACGACTGGGGACGCGCCTTTGGTGGAGCCGTAAAAAAACAGTTTGAGGATGCCGGATGGACAGTCATCGGCGAAGAGTATGTCCAGTTGGGCGAAACCGAGTTTTACCCCCTTCTGTCCAAAATCAAGCGACAAAAAGCCTCCGTTGCAGTGGGTTCCATGTCTGATCCGCCATCTGTTTCTGCATTTATCAAACAGAGCCGTGAAATCGGTGTAAAGAGCCTCATTCTCTCCGATGGCCTTGGATGGGTGGGCGAGTGGTACAACATGACCGGAAATGCCTCCGATTATGTGTTGGACCAGATTCCACAGTGGACAACCCCCGAGGCCCGCAAATTCCGGGATGACTTCCAGAGTCGGTTCGGGTTTGAGCCGGGCGCGTCATCCGCTGGACTCTGCCACGACACGGCCATGTTTTTTATCAAGGTGTTGAAAACCACCCTGGAAACCTATGGTGAATTGACCACAGAATCCCTGATGAAGTGTGCTGAAGAGCAGATCATGACCGGCAAGCTCTCATTCACCGACGGCCTTCTCATGGAAGAGTACAAGTATACGCCAGAAACCTTTCCCGATCCCGTTGTGGGCAAAGGATATTATATCTTTCCTGTTACCCAGTACTTTGACGGCAAGGCAAAGATCATCTGGCCCGATGAGTGGAAAGAGGCAGATCTGGCCATACCGGCAAACATGAAATAGCATTTTTCAGGGAGCCGATGGCATATAACGGCTCCCTGTTTCGGGCTTGCTCACAACATGGCCCAGCCGTAACCGTTGCCGGACCAATGGAATCAGGCTCGTGAGCAAGCTTTCTGTTTCAGCCGAAATTTTGGATGATAAAAATGAATTCACGCGAACAAGAGGGCATGGATGAATATAATTTTAGAGACCCAAGGCTTGTGTAAATATTTTGGAGGCCTGAAAGCTGTTGAAGATGTATCGATCTCCTTGAAAAAAGGAGAAATTCTGGGCTTGATAGGTCCCAACGGTGCGGGCAAGACGACCTTTCAAAACTGTATTGCCGGTACCTTCCCCCCCACCAAGGGGCGGGTCATCCTGGACGGCAAGGATATCACAGGTTTCAAGGCCAATCGCTGCTGCCATTCCGGCATGGCCAGAACCTACCAGATCGTAAAGTTTTTCCCCCAAATGACGGTGCTTGAAAACGTCATGGTGGGATCGATTTTTGGAAAACAGCAAGGGGGCGTTGATGCCCGCAAAAAGGCAGTTGAGATGCTGGATTTTGTGGAATTTCCCATGGGCCATGATGTCATTGCTGAAAATCTCAACACAATGCAGCTCAAGATGCTCGAACTTGCCCGTGCCCTTGCAACGGACTGTAAACTCTTATTTCTCGACGAGGTAGCCGCAGGTCTCACCCCGTCTGAACTCGTGGATATCACCGATTTAATCCTGCGAATCAGGGATCACGGTACATCCATTCTCATTGTGGAACATCTGATGAAATTGATCATGAGCGTATGCGACCAGATCGCTGTTTTAAATTTCGGGCGTAAAATTGCCGATGGAACTCCCCGTGAGATCACTGAAGATCCTGTGGTTTCCAAGGCATACCTTGGCGCCAATGCAAAGCTTTAAGGAGAAAATATGCTTGAAGTAAAAAATTTAAACGTAGGCTATGGCCGTCTTCAGATCATCTGGGATCTTTCCATAAAAATTTCCAAAGGCGAGATGGTTGCAATCCTGGGCCCCAATGGGGCGGGCAAAACAACGATTCTGAAATGCCTCACCGGAATTCTTCCCCCCATAAGCGGATCGGTTCAATTCATGGGAACAGGCATCACCTCGATGGCATCCCATCTGCTGGTTAAACAGGGACTTGCCTTTGTTCCCGAAGAGAGAAATCTTTTTCTCTCAATGACGGTTGAAGATAATCTTTTAATGGGTGCGTATTCCATCAAAGATGGTATAAGAATCAAAAAGAATCTTGATTATGTGTTTGAACTCTTCCCAAGGCTTAAAGAACGGCGACCCCAGCTTGCCGGAACCATGAGTGGGGGTGAGAGACAGATGCTTGCCATTGCAAGGGGTCTGATGTGTAATCCCACCATGATCATCCTGGACGAGCCATCCATGGGACTTTCTCCGGAAAACGTGGTCGCCGTGTTCGAGACCATTGACAAATTGAGGGAAGAAAATGTCACCGTTCTCATCGTGGAACAGAACGTGGATACCACATTGCGCTTTGCCGACAGAGCCTATGTAATGGAGCACGGAAGAATCGCCATGGAAAACAGCAGCACCAATCTTCTTGGAAACGATCACATCCGCAAGATGTACCTGGGCATATCAGATTAAACGGATTGGGTCCGGTGTCGTGGTTAAAGTATGCCTTCTTTATAAATTCAAAAATAAACAAGGAGCAAGGGATTTGACAAACAAGGAAAAAGTGCTTGGACAAATAAAGGAACTTCTTGAAATCCTTAAACAACGACTGGAGGAGGATATCCTCCCTGAAGAACCGGAATACAATGAGATCAAAAAGATATTCATGCATCACAAAAAGGCGTTGGATATCTATGCCGGTCTTGAACCCCAGGAGCAACCGGCCACCCGGCACTGGGAGAGAGCACTTAAGATGGCCAGAAATCTCGGCGCCGGGGATCTTGTCCGTTGCCTTGAAGCACTCACCCCTTATCTTTACTGGATGGTAAACCCCGGCTACAGAGGGCAAAACGTCAGCAAAGAATTTGTGGATAATTATGCCTGCTTTGAGTTGATCGGACCCGATGGACTGTTCACCAGTTCAACAGTGACAGTGGGCGTGATGTTGCTCAGTCCCAATATTTACTATCCACCCCATTCCCATCCGGCACCCGAATGCCTGTACCTGCTTTCAGGAAGGGGTACCTGGCACATTGCAAGCGGTCCCATCATCAGCATTCCACCCGGTGGACATATCCTGATCCCCTCTGAATGTCTCCACGCCTTCTGGTCCATGGACACCCCCCTTGCGGCCATATATCTATGCCTGGGACATGAAAATCAACATGAGCATTCCGGCATAAATTTGGATACCCAAGAAGTATAAAGAAGGATCCGGGGGGATGTGGAAGACGTCATCTGAAAAATGAGGGGGTCATCTCCGGCACCAATTTAACCTTAAGGTCCGGCACCATGTTGATGTTTAAGCTTGCCTTGACTCAGAAGATTTGATTTTTCTCACTTCAGCCGGTGTCTTTCCAAATTCTGCCTTGAAACATCTTGAAAAATGAGATCCGTCTGAAAAACCACATTCATAGGCAATCTCTGTGATGGAACGCTCTGTATTCTGGATGATCCATTTTCCATAGGAGAGGCGGATCTTTCTGAAATAGGCCAGGGGAGACTTGTTTAAATGAATTTTAAAAAGACGCTCTATCTGTCTTGCACTGGTGCTGACGTGATCTGCAATCTCTGCCACGGTAAGGAATTTATCCAGGTTCTGCTCCATGAAAAAGATAGCCTTCCTCACCCTCGGGTCGGAAATCAACAAATAGTTTTCAGTAAAGGGCATCTGGGGGTGATTGTGGGTCCGCCCCCAGTCAAGCAGCAGGTGTCTCAGGCATTTAATGGCTCTCTCCTTGCCCAAATGGCGCTCAATGATAAACAGCGCAAGATCATTGACGGAAGTGCCCCCGGGACAGGTGATATATCCTCTGTCTTCAATAAAAATTTCATCGGTCACAGGAATGGACAGGGGAAACTGATCTATGAAATCCTGGAAATGAAACCAGTGCACGCAGCACTTCCTGTTTTTCATGAGCCCTGCCTTTGCCAGATAAAAACTACCCGTGCAGAGTCCCACAATATGGCACCCGTGTTTTTCGGCTGATTGCAGATAATTGACAACCGCCTGTTCATACATCCCCTGTTTGGGCAGCAGCCCCCCCACAACCACTACATAATCAAATTCTCCGGGATTCTTAAACCGCTCCCAGGGAACAATCTGTACGCCGCAACTTGATGTAATCGGTGAAAGCGTTTCAGCCATAAGGGTCCAGGAACACAACACCTGGCGACTATTATCACCCTCATCCGCGGCATGCCTCAGCACCGCAACAAACCCTGAAAAAGCGATCAGGGTAAAATTGGGGACCAGGATAAAACCCACCGAAAGGCGTTTCGTCTTCTGTATATGTTTTTTTTTATCAACGTTCAAACAATCTCACTCCTATCATCATTGCGGTTGCGCCCTTGGATATCCACGATCTTGATCAAATTGAAAATCCATTCAAACTCAACCAGAGTCAACAACGATATTTTTTAGAGCCTTCAGTGTCAATGCCAGTTTCGGTGTTGATTTATCCGGAAGGATCAGGCATAAAGTCTTGATGCTTTCGTTGAACAGGCCAGTGCCCGTTCAGCGCAAATCAATTTCCAATCCGGCTAAGATATTGTCTATAAGTATAGAATAAAATAACAGTAAAAGCTCATAAAATCCACCCAAATCAGATTATACACTCATTTCATTCAGTGGATTTTTCTCCGATACTGCAAATTTCATATGGGTCGTTTTTTTTCAAAAGTATGTCCGTTCCATTCTATAAAATTTTCAGCCAATCATGTTATTTGAAGATCATAATTCAAAATATATAGTTAGCGCAGGCCTGCCCCCCTTCCCATGCAACCGGTGAAGGAGGTCGACCCACCTCAAAAAAACAAACGTAAGGAGAAAAAAATGGCAGATTTTAATGCAATCATTGAAGCACTGGTAGCCTGTGACACAGATAAAGTGACCCAGCTGGTAAACGCAGCCATCGCAGAAAAGGTTCCCGCCACGGATATTCTCAACAAGGGCCTCATCGCCGGTATGGATATTGTCGGGGAAAAAATGGAAAACGGTGACATGTTCATCCCCGAAGTTTTAATGGCAGCCCAGGCCATGGGAAGCTGCGTGGCAACCCTGAAACCCTTTCTGGGAGAAGGTGAGGGCGATGCCGGTGCCAGCGTGATCATCGGTACCGTTAAAGGCGATCTCCATGACATCGGAAAGAACCTGGTTGGCATGATGATGGAAAGTGCCGGTATGACGGTTCATAACCTGGGTGTGGATATTGCGCCTGAAGATTTCGTCGCTGAAATCAAAAAGAAAAATGCCCGGATCGTATGCCTTTCCGCCCTTCTGACCACCACCATGCCCATGATGAAGAAAACCGTGGATGCCATTGTGGAAAGCGGTCTGCGGGATCAGGTGAAAATCATGATCGGTGGTGCCCCGGTTACCCAGGCCTTCTGTGATGAGATCGGTGCAGACGGTTTTGCTCCAGATGCAGGTTCAGCTTCTAAGATGGCAAAGGCATTTGCAGCATAAGAGGCATATCTGATCAACAAAAACCTGGACATCCAGTTAAAAATAATTTCTCAACTTAAGCTCAAAGGGATGGGGATTTAAGTAGGTCTGGGTTTTAAGCCAGGGCTGATCATACTTTAACACATAGTGCCGAATCAACGTGATGGGTACAATGAGGGGCACGTACCCGTCCCGGTACTGATCAAAAAGGTCAAGCAGTTCCCTTTTTTCATCCGAACTCAACTCTTTCTTGAAGTATCCCATGATGTGCTGGAGCACATTGATATTTTTTTTCAATGTGGTCATCAGTGCCAATGCTTTAAGTAATGTCTTTTCATAGGTATCAAACAACTGGTCCAGGTCCATATTTTTCCCGGCGGCCACAAGTTTTCCCATCTGGCGATAGAGATCCTGGTTATGGGAGAGAATCAACAGCTTGTTCCGGGTATGAAATGCCACCAGTCCCCCAAGGGTTTTGTCAGTTGCAATGAGATCCCGCCAGCGCTTCAGGGTAAAAATGTTTTCAATGAAATTTTCCCGCAGTTTGGGATCATGGAGTCGGCCCGCCTCTTCCACGGGAATACGGGGAAATCGTTCCGTAAACCCCCTGGCAAAAATCCCCTGGCCGTTTTTTCGCACCATGCCGTCATCCCCATATACCCGGATGCGATACAGGCCACTGCTGGGGGATTTACTCCGGAAAATAAACCCGCACAAATTCTCCGACTCAAGGTCATCAAGGCGTTTTTCCATCCAGGTTTTCATCTGATCGGTCATGTCGACACCGGTCTTCTGGGTCAACAGACGGGGATTTTCGGCATCACCCACCAGCCGCACCGCCTCCCTTGGGATGGGCATACCGCTCTCCACCTCGGGACAAACGGGCACATATTTGGTAAAAAGACCAAGGGTCTGGGTGAGGAACCGGTCGTGGCTATGGCCGCCGTCATAACGCACCTGCTTTCCGAGCAGGCATGAGCTTATGCCTATTTTTATGGGACTGAGCATGGACGTCTCCTCTTCTAGCAGTCAATTATCAAATTTAGGCTTGATCACAACATGGGCCAGCCGTCAGTTGGCGAGCCAATGGGATCAGGCTTGTGTTATTTGCATTATCGCCCATAGCCTGTGCAAACCCCAAAACCAACGATAATGCCAATAACGAACGCCTGATCCCACCCCAAAACGGCCCATGTTGTGACCCAACCCAATATCTGTCATGATCATAAAAAAACTCGACAGAAACGATTCCTTATGCTGTATATAATTTTCTTGTTAAATGAAACAGATTTTTAGAAAATGATAAATTTATGATCAAAATGTTGGCATCCTTCATACAGCCTCAAAAGAACTTTACAGTCTTTGGAAGAATTTTTCTGTAAATGGAGAATGATCAAAAAAAGTGTAAAGTAATTTTGAAAGATGCCAAAATATCGAACAGATAAAGGGAGCCTCCATGAACACACAAGATGCCCGGACACTGGATAAAATAAAAAGCCTGTTTGACGGCGAAGCCCTGGCGGTTCTCGCCACACAAAAAGACCAGCAGCCCTATGCCAGTCTCCTGGCTTTTGCCGCCGATGCCCCCCTTGATCACCTGTTTTTTTTGACCCCCACCGCCACCCGTAAATATGCCAACCTCATGGCAAACCCCCGTGTGGCCCTGCTGGTCAACAACAGCCGTAACCAGCCATCGGACATTCAGGATGCCGTTTCCGTCACCGCCACCGGCACTGCCACTGAAATTTCAGGCCCGGAAAAAAATCAGCACCTGGCCCTTTATCTTCAACGACATCCTCACCTGAAAGGCTTTGCCACCGACCCGGCAACCGCCATGTTCAGGGTAACTGTAAACCGATATTTCATGGTCAGCCGTTTCCAGGATGTGGTTGAAATCAGGATGGGCAGGCAGTAACTGACCGGACCAGACAGTCCCTAAGCCAGCCCGGATCTTTTGACGGGTTTTCCCGTAAAAGCCGCGCAGCCAGGGCCGTAACATGGGCCACGGCAAAACTGTGACCTGAAAAATTTTGTTCCTGGGGTAACCCGGGTATGGGTCTGGGTTGTCCATGGGCTCCGAATTCAACGGCAGCACCAGGATAAAACACCACCCGGCCCCAGTCACAGTCAAGGCTCCGGCAAACACCGATGACCGTTTCAAAACAGGCTGGATAAATTCTGTCGTGGGGGCTCCTGGCCGATGCCAGAATCAGAATATTCCTGGCATGGGCGGTTCGGCAAAGCTGCCTTAGCGGCTCCACGTGCTGCTCACTTTCCAGGCCAAGGCTCAAATGAATAATCCTGAACCGTTGCTCTATGGCCCATCTCAACGCTTCGATCAGAAGGGAAGCCGGTGCCCCAAGTTCCCTTTTAAATATTTTAACGGCATAAAGTGCAGCATCGGGAACCGAATTCCGGATAATACCGGCAATGGCGGTACCATGCCCGATCTCATCCATAAAATCATTGTTTTTCATGACTATCCCCCCTGCCCCCTGAACATAGCCGTGCCCTCCCGACACCTCCTGTACATGGGGATGATTGGGGTTGACCCCGCTGTCAATAATGGCGATATCATTTTCCATGGGCAAACGCCTTTACGGGGCCATGGTAGACAACCCCCTGTTTCCCCAGAAGAATAAGTGTATCCGCACTTTCAATGGAGCTCTGCCGGTGACTGACCAGGAGTATGGTCTTATCTTTCATCAATTCATGGAGTGTATGCCTGATCAGATGTTCCACACCTGCATCCAGAAACGCGGTGGCCTCGTCGAGGATGAGTATTCTGGGATTCTGCAGTATAGCCCTTGCAATGGCAAGGCGCTGTTTCTGTCCCCCCGAAAGCCTTGTCCCCCGGTCACCGATAACGGTGTCATAGCCATGGGGAAGTCCCTGAATGAAGCCTTCAAGCTGGGCTGCCCCGGCGGCGGCCCTCACCTCTTCCATGGTGGCATCTGCCTTAAAAAATTTAATATTTTCCAATATGGAGGCATGAAAAAGAAAGGTCTGCTGGGAAACCACGGCCACCTGTTTTCTAAACCATTGCCGGTCAAATGCCTGGATGTCCCGGCCAGCCCAGGTGATGGTCCCGGAGTCGGGCCGGAACAGCTTAAGCAGCAGGTGGCAAAGGGTTGTCTTGCCAACCCCACTCTCACCGGCCACTGCGATAATTTTCCCATGGGGAAGCGTAAGACAGATATCCCGGAGGACGGGATTTTCCCTGTCATAGGCAAAATAAACATGATCCATGATGATATCCTGCCTGACCTCCTCCTCGGTGAGGATCTGATCCCCGCTTTCTTCAAAACCAGGCGGAATATCAAGTATCTCCCGGACCCGTTTCATGGCCACCCTGGACTTCTGCAGAGCAAGCACACCGTCAAGAAGACCCTGCAGCGGGCCGAACACCCGTCCCTGATATACGGAAAAAGCCACCAGGGTTCCGATGGTCAGGTCCCCTTGAAGGAGCTTCCATCCGCCAAAGCCAAATACAATAAGGGAATTTACAATGCCAAATACCGTGTTTACAGAACCTGAAACCGCTCCCAAAATCTGAGATTTCAGAAGAAAACCCAAAACGGTGGAGTGCTTATTCTTTAACTTTTCCGATTCGGCTTTTTCCGCACCAAACGCCCGGATAATGGCAGTATTGGCAAGGGATTCAAACAAAAAATGGGCAATATCCGCATTGCTTTTGGCCACATCATTGGAAAGTTCGTACAATCGAGGTTTCAACCGGTGCACAATAAACAGAGCAACGGGAAGAAACACCAGGCTCATCAGGGCCATTTGCCAGTTCAACCATAACAGGATCGCCCCTGTGATAAGAAAGGTTAAGCCGTCAAACAGATATCTTGGAAAAATATCAGTGACCAATGCCTGGATATCCGCCATATCCGAGGCGATCCTGGAGTAAATATCCCCGGTTTTATTGCTGGAAAAGAAAATCAACGGAATTCTCTGGAGATGGGCAAACAGCTCTTCTCTCATGGTAAACAGGATATCTGCAGAATACCGGGTATAGATATAATTGTTCCCCACCCGGATGCCGAAACTGATCAACAGCAGCACGATCAGAGCCGAAAGTATGGGAACAAGATATTGTGGCTGATGTTCCAGAAATACCCGGTCGATGAGAATTTTCGCAAAATAGGGCTGTACCAGTCCAAGCCCGGTACTGAGGATGCTCAAGGTAAGGGAAAGGATCAACACCCGCCGGTGGGGAACAAGATAGGCGGCCAGGTACCGGACCTGTTCCCGAAAAGGTTTTTCCCGTTCAGTTTTTTCTGAAATAGCACATGTATCCGGCATCGCAGTAGTCGGGGGTCCTACGAAGGTCTCTTGCATATTTTTCAATCCTGTCCCTGTCTTTGAGAGCTCTTGTTTTATCCCGCACAGCTTTCACCAGCTGCAGACTTCCCATTTTTCTGTGAAAAGAGGCCTCCCGACCTACAATTTTAACCGCCGTTACCCCCCACTCCCTGAAATCACAGAAGCTGCACAGGCTGCAGGGGCCATTGGGAAGCCCATCCTGTTGAAAGCTCGAACCACAGTTGTTCTGAAACCACAGGTAAGATTTGAAATGTTCGGTTCTGGCATCAAGCATGCTTGGGATCAGCTTGTTTTCATCCGATGTGCCAGCAGGATAAAGGGGGGTGATATCCCAGTTAGTGAGACAAAATGGCCCCAGCCCATGACTGGTCTGGCAAAACCCCTCCTCAAAATAGCAGCCGTCGTTCAGGGTAAACACTTCAAACTCCATCCGGTCTGAACAGCTCTTTACAATGGAGGCCATCTCCGGCAGGGTCAGCTGGCGGGGCAGGATAATTCTTTTGACCCCAAGGGATCGATAAAAATCAACGGCATGGGAGTTAAAGCAGCTGCCAAGGCTGCTCAGATGTATCCTGACGGGCAGTTCTATCCTGGAAAGGGCCATCAGAAAATTCAAATCCGATACGATCAGGCTGTCCACACCGGTTTTGACCAGGCTATCACACAGGCGCAGGATACAGTCCATGGCGTTTTCAGGATAAAAGGATGCATTAAGGGTAATGCTTACCCTTACCCTGGCGCTTCGGGCCTCAGCCACGATACTCTCCAGCTCTTCTAAAGAATGTAGACCAGCCCGATCCGGACTTCTGCGGTTAATCCACAGGTCCTGTCCGAACATTTCGTCCCACTCCGGGATACCAAGCCCGCAGTAGAGCTCGTCGGCCCCGTTGTGCAACAGCATGTCCAACTCTGATATGGAGCTGATGGGAGTCACGATTTTCATCTCATACCTCCCTGATATACCAGGCGCAGGCCACGGGCACCGGCGATCTTAAAAAGATCTGCCACCATGGAAGGGGTATATCGATAAAAAATGGTGTTGCCCTTCTGGAACAGGGGGCGGGCGCAATGGGGATGATTCAGCTCAAGTTCCTGCCTGGTGCAGGGCAGTGGGCAACCGTTATTGTATTTAAACCGGACACCGGGTCCATGAACCACCCCTGCCATGAAACAGGCCCTGCCCGTTGTGACATAACCAAAGGGAAAATAAACGGATCTCTTTAAGCCTGTACCCATATCGCCAGGGTCTGCATGGGGCAGGAGATCCTGCTCAAACCGTTTAATATTCAGAGATCGGGCCAAATCCAGCATATTATGCTGGTTAAAGGAGCAATGGGACAGAAACGATCCGGCGCCACTGGACTTTAAAGCCTTGTTGACGTCAGGGCGGGGGTCCTTGAACCCTTTATTGAAAAGTCTGCCCATGGACAATTGAAAATCAGGATATTCCCTTTGGAGATAAAACAGCACACCCAGGTCATTGACCACCACCTCGGCGCCGGGATTCCATTTTTTCAGATCCTGGAACAAGGGATTGCATTCCTCAATGCCCTGGTCAGTTAGAACAGGCGTTAAAAGGGTAAGGCCCAGGCCCATTTCATCCGCCAGTCTTAAAAAACCCGGCAGGTCATCCACACCGGGCAATCGGCCCGGGCAAAATTCATCCCCCACATACAGACGACGGGGGCGGGGCAACTGCGGCTTTACACCCGCCCGGCCGTCCATCAATGCCGCACAGGTCGACCCAAATTGGTTGAACCCCTGGACAAGATCCCCATGGGTATCGGTTTTAACCATATGCCATGCCAGTTCCATTTTCTCTCCCCTGCATGCGTCCATCAACCGGCCTGACTCTCCTGTGAAGTTATTTTTTCATAAAATTTCTGACCGTTGCGCATCTCATGATTGTGGCAATCCTTACACGGCTGTGAAGCGATGTTTTTAATCAGCTTGTTATGAATTCTCACCTGATCCCTCTGCTGGTGATTTTCCACGTTCTTGCAGCTGAAACAGCGGCTGTTGGGGACATGGCTCCAGTATCCGGGCTCGTTTCCCTCCTCAAGAAACAGGGGCTCTTCTTTGGGCTTGATGGGCTCAAGGGGATCCCGATCAAAGTGTTCCACCAGAAACCTTAATGCCGATTTGTTCATGTGCATCCAGCCGTCAAAGCCCGAGTCAAAATGGCATTTTGCGCAATTGCCATGGTTTTTGGCCGTGCCCGAGGCCTTCCATTTTTCAATGGGATCTTTCATTTCATGGCAGATGACACAGGTTTTATCCTGGAGATAGACCACGGAAAGTTCATGGGAGGCCAATACGATCACCGGAAACAGGATCAGGGCTAATAGCAGCACTATTCTCTTATTAGATTTAAAAAACTGTTTGAATTTCATACAAATATCTCATTTCCATCTGGAGGTATCATCCCGGTTGATGATCCGGAATCTTAAAGAAGGGTCAGACAAGTATTGTAATCATCAGCGGTCTTGATCATTAAACAGACCGCCCCAGGCACGAAATTTCATTCAAAACGGCCACGGTTATTATCAAGCCCCCATTATCTTCTGTTGAGGGGCCAGGCTCCTTACGTTGACGTATAATCAATACGGCAGATCACCAGAGGCCCGCCCCCCATGCCAGCACTATTTTTTGGTCAACCGGAGGCTTGCCACGCCGTCGGCCATCAGGGGAATAATGGTCAACAATTCCAAAGATTCGGCATCATACACACTCATATCCGGCCCCCCGGGTCCCACATACACTTTTTTTCCATCCGATGAGATGGCCACGGTGTAGTTGGTTCCGGTTTTAAGGGGTACGGCCTTTAGGGTTTCTCCCGTGGAGCGGTCCACCTTGATCAGTTCATCCATGACTCCATAGATATATTTCTTGTCCGGGGACAATATGCTGGAATAGGCAAACCACACATCTTTTCCCCTTAAATCAGAGAGCTTCCCGGTGTTTTTATCGATAATAAAATATCCAAGGCCCTTTGCATCGTAATAGGGATTGACAAAGATACCATGATCCCCGGGACTGCCCGGCTGCCAGTTGGCAAGGCAGTTTCTCATCTCTTCTGGTTTTGCGGTGTTTAAAAATCCCAGCAGCTGCTCCCGTTTTCCTGTTTTAAGGTCAAACCGGTCGATATCCTGTCCCACCAGGATCAGGTGATCATCATCGTTTTTAATGACAACGGGCTGGGCATAACTGGTTGGGATGGGATAATTTTTGATCATTTTCCGGGACTTGATATCGTACACCACCAGCTGATCGGGCAAGACATTGAGTTTTGGAATATTCTGTTTTTTCTTTACAATGGAGCAGCAGATATAGAGTTTTTTACCGTCATTGGACACCGCCATGCCAAAGATGGACACCTTGCTCAGCTCAGAGGAAAAAGAGTAGGTGTCGATCAATGTGTCTGTGGTGGTATCAATGGCATAAATGGAATGAACCGCATTTAAATAATATCTGGAACCGTCGGGGGAATATGCGGTATTGATGATAAAATCATTATACTTGATTGTTTTTATAACGGTATCCGAATCACAGTCTATCACCTGAACGGCATTGTTCACCACGGCATAAATATAATCTCCGGCGGCCATGGCCGGGGCACTCAAGACCATAAAAAGACAGATTATGATGCCGATCAATGCAATTTTATTTTTATTCATTCTCATGGGTTGTCTCTCCTTAATTTATCTTTTGATCACAATCTATCTTTTGATCACAAAGTTCAAATTTCTCCAATCCTTTTCAATGGCCTGGCACTGATTCTGATAATCTGGGAAATTAGTCACATTGTCCGGTGTCTGGGCCGGCCACCAGCAGGTACCGGAACAGGCGGAAAAATCCCGGGCACTGGACATACAATTGCCCATGGGAGTCTCAGGACGCGGATTTGTCTCCCATCCCGTATCAAAAATTGTGGTACATCCAATGGGCATGCCGGTCATAATGTTATCATCTGCCATCCCTTTGACCTCATGCTCGATTTTTTTTGCCTTCTTGTTAACAGGCTTGAGACCTTTCTTTTTCATTTTTATCACCTCATATATTTTTATACAAAATTCCACACAACACCTTAATATTGTTAGAATTTAATTTTTAGTTGTGGCTGATAATAAGGGCCATATACATTACACCGTCGTTAAACAGGATGATGAAACAGCGGTTCATGGCCCCTCAGCATGGAAAGTTTATCCAGAAAATCCGGACAATCATTCATCAACTTACCGTAAGTATAAAGCCCGGTGCTAATCCATTTTTTAATCCACTGACAATAGTGAACATTGGAGGCCATAAGATCGCCCTGCCTGATCTTAGCTTCATGATAACATCCACCGGCACATATTGTGGCTGCCCAGCATTCACTGCAGACATCCCTTTTATCAAGAGCGGCCCTGGCCCTGAAGCTTTCAAGCTTCTCCTGATCAAAACCGGAAAAGACGTCTCCCATTATGGCTGCATCATCCCCAGTCAATCGCTGGCACAAAAAAAGCTTTCCCCCGGGATCAACCGAGAACATGCCGATGCCTGCACCACACGGATAGTGCTTCACCTCGCCTTCATGGAGGGTGACAATCAAGTCCACCAGGTTGGTAAACCCCAGAAACTGGTCTTTTCGGGCCATCTGTACGAAGGTTTCAGAAAGTACCTGGAACTGTTCAAGCAGGTGACCCATCTGCCGGGCATCAAGCCTGAAATCATCCAGTGCGGTGGTCACCGGTGCAAATCCCACCTCGGAAAACCCCATGTCCAGCAGATGGTGAAGGGTACTGGCAATATCCCCGATCTCTTGTACAAGGGTGACCCTTGCCACCACCGGTTTTGGCGGCTTGGAATCAAGAAATGCCCTGACTCCGGGTTCAATCACCTCATAGGATGGAGAACCATCGGGAAACCGCCTGAAACGGTCATGCTCGTCTTTATTGCCGTCCAGACTGATGGTGGTTCCAATCCTGCGTGAATTCAGGAACATTATGTTTTTCTGACTCAAAAGGGTTCCATTGGTGGTGATGGCAAACGAAACCTTTTTATCAAGCGTCACTGCCCTGTCTTCTGCATAATCCGTCAGTCGGGAAATAAGCTTCACATTGAGAAGGGGTTCGCCACCAAAAAAAACCACAACCACCTCTTCAAGCGGGCCGGACATCTCAAACAGAAAATCCACAGCTCTCTTCCCGGCATCAATGCTCATGGGCAGGGGCGAAAAAGGGGTTGTCCCCCTCTCGTCTTCCGGGTTGTGATAACAATAATGGCAACCAAGATTACAGGCCTGGGTAACATGCAAAACCAATGTTTTTAAAGGGACCTGTCCCTTCCCATGCATATCCCGGTTTAAAGCACCATTGCCAGCAACGCTGTGCGGGACAAAAACACGATTTTTTGTGAGCGTTGCCCACCACCCGTTTTTCTCCTCCCGAGTTCCTTTCAGGCGGGAATAAAATTCCTTTTGGGTAAAGCTCCCTTTCATAAGGTCGTGGTCAAGGATGGCCTGCATATCGCCATCGAGCTCAAACACGGTACCCATGGGGGTCAGAAAGATAAACGATTTCCCATCTGCCTGGAACCTTTTATGGACGGCTGTTTTAACGAGTTCCATCCGTGATCCTATTTTAAATGGGTTATAAAGTCAGGTACGGTAACGGCAAGTTTCACCCGGTCACTGAACATATTGCCGCTATCTTTCAGCTCTGCCCTGACAGCTATGAGGCCGATACCTTCACGATTCTGTTTTCGGGTTTTGATGGGACCATAGGTGGTGACAGGGGTATAAAGTCCATTGGCGATGGAGGTGTTGAGATATTCCATGTCGTCATCATCCTCCCCGGTTTTTTCTTCTTCGAGTGCCCATGTGGCATTCACCGGCTCAAGAACAAGATCATCGGGTGTCCCCTCTTTTCCATCCGCGCCAAAATGTATTCCCCTGGCCACAAATTGAACGCCCTGGGGGGGATAGGCCGCACCGCTGCTCACCCTGGCTCTTCCGATTCTGGGGGAAATACGGATGGCATCAATCCGGTCATAGATTTTAAGACCATTGAAATTAAGGGCTTGAACATTAACCTTCGACACCCCGATGGCAGCCCCCTCATCCACATTAACACTGCAGACAACCTGGAATGCGCTGGTTTTCAAAACCTTTTTCACCGTAATTCGGGGATCAGAAAATTGAATATCCCCCATTTTCAGGTTTTCTCCAAACCCGACACCCACCAGGGCAAGGGTCTGATCCTGGCCGGGAAGCACCCGCAGAGATTGGGGAAATGCGGCAATAATTCTGCCGGAAGCCGATGTTTTATAAAATGACTCATTGCCATATGCATTGGAATCCTGGACAACCGTCCACCATTTTCCGCTGAAGCCCATTGTGCCTGCATCAAGATCAAAAACCCCTTCAACCCTTCCGGTTAGGGGAGTTGGCGCCATCTGGTACCGCAGATGATATTCACTGAAAAGGGTTCCTGTCCCCGTGCTGGAGATGGTAAAACCGTTCTGGTACTGCACGGTTTTTTCAATGAAATATTCATCTTCTCCCCGGGCAGTATCGGCAGAGATATGATAGGTGCCGCTGTAGTAGCCCATGCCCGGCTGGTATCCGGCCACGATCCATGAACCTTTCAGGTCCTGATCTTTCCTATCTTTCAGCCATTGCCTGTAATCATTGGTTTCAAAGCCCAACAGGGTTGCCAGATGTTCGCTCAACTCTTTGGATTCTTTTTTCCAGTTCATTTCACGCATCTGGGGAACCACCGTGGGATAATATCCCAGATGCAGGTTACGTATATCATCCCATTGATCTTTACCCATCCTGTGGGATGCAAGTTTACCATAGGTATGACATCTCACGCAGGCCGTATAAATCCGGACATCCAGATCGTTTTTGGGAATTTCCCTGTACTGGCTGTTTTCATCACTAAAGATATAAAATATTTTTTTGGATTCCCCGGGTGTAAGGCAAAGTGTTTTGCTCAACTCCTTGATCACGGGATAGAAATCCGCATCATCCAGCTGGGCACTGTTAAGTCGAATCATTCGATCCACAACCACCTTCCACTCTTCTGTGCTCTTTCTTGTGCCTTCAATGACCTCCAGACGGCCCTGGGGGTCCGGCTTGTGACAGGCCGCGCACTTCTGTCTGACCATGGAATTATCCCCGAAAAGGACCTCTCCATATGCCCCGGCAACTGAAAACGACCAGATGACCAATAAAATTAAAATCATACTCAATCGACCTGATTTTCCCATGAATCCTTTCTCCTCAAGCTTAAAAATGTTTAAAGCAACAAACTGCCATGGACATTACCCGTCCCGGAAACCGGGCCTGCCCGCAACCAATCTCCAGAAAGCCCTCATACTTTCAAGGGACTTTCCTGTAAAAAAAAATCAAATCCTCTTCCGCCCCCATGCCATCCCTGCATCAACTTCGTACCATAAATCATCTTAATGGATGCCGGTTGCAGGTACAGCGCAACACACCATTAGGCGCATTGAAATGTAGGGCTTGACCCCAACATGGCCCACTTGGGGTGGGGTCAGGCGTTCGTTATTGGTGCTTTTGTTTAAATTTAACTTTAAACACAGATAATTGACAAAATCATAGAGCCTGATAAAAAACTCAAGCAATACCACATAACCTAACCCCGTTGGCCCATCAAGTGTGACGGGTGGCCCATATTATGAGCAAACCCTAAATGTATGGTGGATGGGAATTGACGCTACGGCGGGTCACCGGTCTGAATATTTTATCAATCCGGCATATTCAGATCGATCACGTCCATGCGTTCTTATACAAAGAAACAACTTCGTATAACATATTCCCCGGATACAGAGAAGCAGAAAATTAAGGATTGGAAAGAGAAAATGGTTCAGGCATGGGGGGGCACCCCCCACAACGCCCATAAATCTGCTGGCAGTCAAGCTCTTTCTTTAAAAAATTCGGTAAGCCATTTATAATGGTAGGAGAGAAGAGGGCAGTGCTTTGAAAAGTGTAAAGCAGAAATGAAGCGTGCCTATTAGTGAATGATATTATTTTCGCACGAATCCTAAGTTTTCTTTTTTCATACAACATGTGTTGATTTTAACTTTAAATCAACACATGTTGTAGTGGCAAATTGAAGGACTTATGACTGACGACTTATTTTACAGTTATCTAAAAGTATTGTGCAAACCCTGTGGCGGGGAGTTCCTTTATCGCAATGCTGAAAAGGTCTTCAGAATCCATGCTATTCTCTGGCAGGTGGCCGTCCATAATTTCATAAAAACTGTCCCTTTCTTCTACTTCAATCTGGAAGGAGACACTACCGATTTCCTTGACTGCAAAAATGTGTTTGGCCTCAGAAACTGCAATGTCAATTCCCTGTTCTGATCCGGATGGGTATTCATAGATCATTGGTGCTTTGTAACCCACAAAAAGGCTTACATCGTAAGCGTTTTTATTTAACAATCGGTTGCCAAGTAACATTTTTCGTATCTTTCCCACCCGGCTCATTTCATTGGATTTTATCAATGAACAAAACCTATTGGGCAACCTTCATACAGCACCAAACGCAATTGACATTTTTTCCATACAGAAAACCCCGGGAATGGGGGTGAAGCGTCAGAAAGTGTCAAGCGGCAATTAAAGGGATGCCCTATCTTCCAATTTTTTTCTGTGTAATGGGGACGGCGTCAGACATGACTCCGTGCTACAGGGTGGCTCCAAAAAATTTAAAAAACAAATTGAGGAGAAAAATAGCAGGCAATGCGTGTCCCGTCTGCGAATAGATATTCACGCCCAGAAAACTATTCTCAAGAAAGGACAAACAGGCCGAAATTGGCCACTACATACTCTCAATTTTGTGAAAAAGCAAACTCCAAAATCAGGCGGGGTACTTTGGAGAGGGGGCAGGATTGAGTTATTGGTGTTTTTATTGGAAATAAGTTTAAAATACAAGTTGTTGTCAAAAGCATAGAGCCTGATAAAAAACTCAGGATCTGGGTTCAACCGTCCTAACCCATGAACAATCGCAGTTTTTATTCCAACAACTGCTTGTCCGGCAGATAGAGCTGGTAACTCCATATCTCCTTTTGAATTTAATCACAGGATCGGCCGGGTTGGAAAAGGGGCAGGTGGCCGCCCTGTGATCAATCCCTAAATTTTCATATCACCCTTTTCCATGAACCGCTGGTGAAAGGCAAATACCTCTCCCAGAAGATGTGGTTCATGGCCACCCACCTTATGTACGGCCCGGCTGTAATAGTCCCACAACAAATCTCGGTAATCGGGATGGGCACAGTTTTTTATAACTGCCTCGGCCACCTGGCGGGGGGTAAGATTTCTGGTATCCACCAGCCCATACTCAGTGACAATGACATCCACCGAATGCTCCGAGTGATCCACATGGCTCACCATGGGTACAATGGCGGAGATGCATCCGTTTTTGGCTGTGGAGGGGCTCACCATGAACGAGACGGAACCGTTACGCTCAAAATCTCCGGAACCACCGATGCCGTTCATGAGCTGGGAGCCCATGACATGGGTGGAGTTGACATGGCCATAGATGTCAATTTCAAGGGCCGTATTGATGGCCAACACCCCCAGACGTCGGATCACCTCAGGGGAATTGGAAATCTCCACGGGCCTTAAAACAATCTTCTCTCTGTATCGGTAAATCTCCTTGAAAAAGCGTTCCTTGACCTTTTCCGACAGGGTCATGGCAGATGCCGAGGCGGCCCGGATCTTGCCCATATCAATGAGATCCAGCACACTGTCCTGAATTACTTCGGCGTACAGATCCAGGTCATGGAAAAAGTCATCCTCCATGAATTTACTCATAACTGCATTGGCAATGCCCCCCACACCAGCCTGCCAGGGAAGGGCCTTTGGCAGCCGGTCCCTTTGCATTTCATGCCGGATAAAATCAAGTATCCGCTCTCCGATCAACAGCGGAATATCCCCGGGTTCATGGAAGACAGGACAACTGTCCTTTTCACCACTGAGGACAATTGCCACCACCTTATTGGGGTCCATTTCTATAAATGGCTTGCCGATTCTATCCGAGGTTCTATAAATGGGAATGGGCATGCGATAGGGCGGGTCCTCGGGGATATAAATATCATGAATGCCCTCAAGGCCTCCGGGCTCTGTTTCAGACATTTCAATGATGATCTTATCGGCATGTTTCACATAGGTAGGTGTATTTCCCACGGACATGGTGGGCACCAGATGACCTTTTTCCGTGATAGCCAGGGCCTCCACCACAGCAACATCCACCCTTCCCCAGTCCCCGGATCGAACCTGGGAAGCCAGCCGGGAAAGATGATCATCCTTAAAAAAAATCTCTTCCTGATTGATCTTTTTTCTCATGAAAGGATCACTCATGTACGGTCGACGCCATTTGACGATACCCGTCTTAGATAAGAGCCCATCAACCAGTTCACCGGTGGAGGCACCGGCATAAATATTAATTTTGAACTGCTCGCCCTGCTCGACCCGACGGGCCAGTTCCATGGGAATCATTTTGGGATATCCGGCGGTGAACCCGGAAATAAACAGGTTGGTACCGTCAACAATATGAGCCGCAGCTTGAGCTGGATCACTGATTTTATCCAGAAGTGGTGCATAGCGGATTCTATTTTTCACTTTTTTCTCCTCTCCCTTTTATTACTTGTCAGCCAGAAGTTCTTCGATCTGCCACCACATAATGTGTTCCTTATATAACACACGCTTTGCCATGGCAGCTGCCCGATGCCATGATCAAGGCCCCTGTTTTCCACAATTTCTCAGATAACATAAAAATCAACCCAATACCTCTGTTTTTAATTTTCAGTCCATATTCAAAATGGAGCCATTGCTCCAGAAAGTGTAAAACGGGGATGAAGGATAGCAAATATTTTTTTCGGTTTTTTTGTTTTTTTGATATTGATTTAATTTTTATTCCATTATATGATACACATACTATAACATATAAAAAGCAAGTTAAGACAAGCGGTTATTTTCTGCAATTGTAGCGCTATGCCCTTTTTTTACCCCCACCGAAAACACTGGGTCAGCCTCACAACCAAACAGAATTTAATGCAACTTTTTAAAACAGTCCGATGTCGTAAAGAAGTCCCAATTATCTAAAGGAGACTAAAGTATGAAAGGATGGATCGGTAAAATTCTCCGTGTAGATTTGACAACCGGAGTCCTGGAAGATGAACTTCTGGACCCCAAAGTTGTCAAAGATTACATCGGCGGCAGAGGAATAGGCATCTATTACCTCAACAAAGAGATGGATCCCACCTGTGATCCCTTCTCCCCTGAAAACCTCATGGTCATGATGACAGGCCCTTTAACCGGCACCGGGGCCCCCACCGGCGCACGGTACATGGTGATGACCAAATCGCCCCTGACAGGGGCTGTGACCTGCTCCAACTCCGGGGGCATGATGCCCCGGGAGATAAAACGTGCCGGTTACGATGGTGTTATTTTCAAGGGAAAATCGGAAAAACCCGTTTTTCTATGGATCAACAACGGAAAGGCACAGCTGAAAAGTGCTGAACACATCTGGGGTAAAAACGTGCCGGAAAGCACGGACATGCTGCTTTCAGAAACAGACCCCAAAGCACGGGTGGCCTGCATCGGTCCTGCCGGGGAAAATAAGGTGCTTTTTGCCGGCATCATGAACGAAAAGCACCGGGCCGCCGGCAGATCCGGTGTGGGTGCCGTGATGGGTTCCAAAAACCTCAAGGGGGTTGTGGTACTGGGCAATAATAAAATTGAGCTGGCCCACCCCGACGCGTTCAAGGAATTCAACCAGGAAATTTTAAAACAATACACCGACGAAGCCAAAATAACCCCGGTGGGATTGACCATCAACGGCACCTCCGGTGTGGTGGCTGTCACCCAGTCCAAGGGAATTCTACCCACCAAGAACTGGCAGCAGGGCACCTTTGACGGCTGGGAAGATATCCAGGGCACCACCCTCACCGAAAAATATCTGGTGAAAAACCAGGGCTGCTTTGGCTGCCCCATCAAATGCGCCAGAATCACCAAAGTGACCGAACCCGGATTTGAAGGAGAAGGTGAAGGTCCGGAATATGAAACCGTCTATGCCATGGGCTCCAACTGCATGATCAATAACCTGGCCGCCATCACCAAGGCCAATTATCTGTGCAATGAGCTGGGCCTTGACACCATCACCATGGGTGCCACCGTGGCCTGTGCCATGGAACTTGTGGATCGCGGTTATGTAAGCGAAGACGAAGTGGGGCGATCCCTTAAATGGGGGGATGGCGAAGCATTGGTGGAACTGACCCGTCAGACCGCCTATCGTGAAGGATTTGGAAACAAGCTTGCCGATGGCAGTTATCGCCTGGCCGATGGATTTGGCCATCCGGAACTTGCCATGGTTTCCAAAAAACAGGAATTTCCGGGATATGAACCCCGGGGGGCAAAGGCCATGGGCCTTGCCTATGCCACGTCTCCCATAGGCGGCTCCCACATGCGCGGCGACCCAGCTTATTTTGAAATCTTTGGTACCACTTTTTCCATGGACCCCCTGGTCACAGAGGGAAAGGCTGCACCCACAAAGTGCATTCAGGATCTGTCAGCCATTGTGGATGCAGCAGGACTGTGCATCTTTTTCGGTGCCAGAATGCTGGCGGAAAAGAACAATACCATGTCCCCCACGGGCATGCTGACCTATCTCAACACCGCCACAGGGGCTGATTACACCATTGAAGAGTTGAACCTGGCGGCCGCACGCATTACCAATGCAGAGCGCATGTTCCTTGTGAAAGCAGGGTTTGACAGAAAGGATGATTCACTGCCCAAACGCATCACCGATGAGCCGCTGCCCGGGGGTCCTGCCAAGGGACAAACCTGTGATCTGCAGGCCATGCTGGATGACTATTATAAGGTTCAGGGCTGGGATAACAATGGCATTCCCACGGTTGAAACCCTTGAAAAACTTGGCCTGGGCTGTTTTTAAAAAGCCTGTAGCATCAGTGTACCATCAAAATTCATGATCAATAGTTAAAGGCTCCTTGGGGAACGATATTCTCCCCAAGGAGCCTTTTCTTTATAACCCACATGGCTATAAACACCAACCTAAACTAAAAACAAAACTCTAATCATTTCAAAAATATAGAAAAATTTTCATATAAAAACGTCAAAAAACGACGATCACTATTTTCTTCGATTCCTACAAAAGTTCCCTCTTATCCACAATCAAGCGCTTCATCCCCTTGATAATATGATTGCGCACCGTATCCACATGAAATCTGACGCAGGCTTCCAGTGCCGCTTCATCACGGTTTTCAAGGCTTTCAAAAATTTTAGCATGTTCCGGTAAAGAGGTGTCGGTAACACTTAAAAACACAAGGTTCTGGCTGTACCGAAGCAACAACACATCCATGAGTTCCTGGAGCATTTTCACCTGGATGGTACACCCGGAAAGACCCGCCAACGTCATGTGAAATTTCATGTCCGTCATGATACGCTTGTAAAAATTATCTTCTGCCACCGCTTCCTTATAGTCTTCAAAGGCAATTTTAAGGCTTTCAATCCCTTCTTTATCTACATTTTTTATGATTTTGGGTACCAGGGAAACTTCCAGAAGCAGTCGGGTATCGTACACTTCCACCACTTCCGCCACACTGATCTCATTGACATAATAGCCTCTGTTGGGTTCATGCCGGACAATGTTGGTGAACTCCAGCCATTTCAAGGCCTGGATAACAGGGGTCATGCTGACGCCGATGCGGGAGGAGAGATCTTTGTACTTTATCTTCTGCCCTGCCTGGATTTCATTGTAAAACAGCATCTGACGAATGGCCATGTAAGCCTTCTGGGTCAGGTCTGTTTTCTCAGATTCTTTTTCAATTTTTTTCCGGGGCATAAATGTCCTTTTATCCGCACCATGGTAAAACAATTTGCAATAACGTGATCCATCCAAATCGGGCGCATTCCCATTTTCCCGGCATCATCATAGCATTCTATGGATCTGATTTTAAGCCCAAAGGAATCATCAGGTTTGTGTCATTGGCGTTATCGACCACGGCCTGTGCAAAAGCCAAAATAACCGATAATGCCAATAATGCAAGCCTGCCCCCATTGTAAATGAAACCCACAATCGGGAAAATGGGAATGCGCCCACCAAAAATTTATGTGAGATTAATATGCCAGAACCATAAAAATGGCAAGGAGTATCCTGTTCCAGCTAAAACATTAACCTGATTAAAGACCAATAAACACCCCCAAAAGGTATTCACTAATGCACTGAATTAATGTCACAAATAACAAATTTAATTTTCATATTGACATGGCTTAATTTTTATGCAATTTATTTATAAAATAATTTATTAAAAAATTAATTAAATAATTTATTTTATCAACACTTGAACTTGATGAAGCGGTAAGAAATCCACCCACGGTTTTCAAGACACATCATAGCCTGGTGACATTGACTTGAGAATCCAACTGCATTTACTTAGAAGCAGGGTTAAGAGAGCATCAAAATCCTGTGATATTATTAATTTCGTAGCAAGGAGTCTGCAATGAATGGCGCTCAAACCATTGTCGAAATGTTAAAACAATACCAGGTCAAGGTATTGTTTGGCGTGCCCGGAGATACCAGTATAAAACTGTATGAAGCACTCCATGAAAACATGGAAGACCTTACCCATGTTATGGCCAAGGACGAAAGATCAGCGGCCTTCATGGCCGATGCCTATGCCCGCCTGAGCCACAAACCCGGCATCTGCGAATGCCCCTCCGGGGCTGGTTCCCTATACACGGTACCCGGTGTGGCCGAAGCCAATGCATCGTCCATTCCCGTCATCGCCATCACATCCGATGTGCCGCTTTCCGGGGAAGGAAAACAGACCATCACCGAACTTGATACCCAGAAACTCTTTGAATCCATCACCAAATGGGCCTATGTGGTGAAAGATGTTAAAAAAGTCCCCGAGGTGATGCGAAGGGCCTTCAGAATCGCCACCACAGGTCGCCCCGGTGCGGTACACCTGGCCGTTCCCAAAGAGGTGCTGTACGGTGAACTGCCCGAAACAGATCTCCCCCTTTATGGCGATGAAAACTGCACCCATTACCCGGCATTCCGTACCCGGGGTGCCCGGGTGGAACTGGAGAAAATGGTGACTCACATGGCGGAAGCCAAAAAGTTGACCTTCATTGTAGGTGGTGGTGCCAACCATTCCCAGGCCGGTGATGCCCTTCAATCCATGGCAGAATGGATGGCGGCCCCGGTGGTCTCCACCATATCCGGCCAGGGTATCATGCCGGACAATCATCCCCTGGCATTGGGCGTCATCGGCGACAACGGTTTCCACCCCCATGCCCACCGGGCCATTGAAGAGGCAGATGTTCTTTTATACATCGGCTGCAAAATGGGTTCCGTGTCCACCATCAACTGGACCATGCCCTCGGACAAACCGGGCCGCAAAATTCTCCAGATTGATCTCAATCCTGAAATGCTGGGCAATAATTTTCCCAACACCCTGAGTGTGGCCGGGGATGCAAAACTGGTGGTGGAAGACCTGCTCACCCTTTTAAAGGGGAAAACCGCCCACAGACAGGCATCAGATTGGCTCAATGATCTCAACGCCCAGCGCCAGGCTTTCTGGCAGGAAGCCGAAAAAAATTTCCAGATGGATACCACGCCCTTAAAACCCCATCGCATCATTGCCGAGCTGAACCGACACCTTGACGAAACCGCCATCGTTATTTCCGATGCCGGTACCCCCACCCCCTACACCACCCGGTATCTGAGACTGGCAGCCAAAAATTCCAGATTTATTATTCCCCGGGCTTACGGTGGCCTTGGCTATGCTATTCCCGCCGTGGTGGGTGCCCATTTTGCAAGGCCCGATGCAAAACTTGTGGGATTGTTCGGCGATGGCTCCCTTGGCATGTCCGCAGGAGAGCTGGAAACCGTTTCCCGGCTCAATATCCCTGCCGTTCTCATCCATTTTAACAACAGCGCCTTTGGCTGGATCAAGGCCCTGCAGAAACTTCATTCCAAAGAAAATTATTTTTCCGTGGATTTCAATGCCAATGATCCGGCCAAGGTGGCAGAGGGATTTGGATTAAAGGCCTTGTCCATTGAAACCGTGGAGCAGCTGGAACAGGGGCTTGACATTGCCTTCAAATCCAAAGCCCCCATCTTCCTGGATATAAAAAGTGAACCTGAATCCGATGATATTCCGCCGGTGTACTCCTGGATGCAAAATACATAAGAACATCTGATGTTGAACCTGGCTCCAGGAAAAAGACATTATGATTTACATTTGATGAAGCCCATTTTAAAGTAGTCAGCACCATTAACGGGGTTCTTCACAAATTGGTTGTTCCGTGTATGTACACGAGTAACCACCAGTGTGACACCCCCCTCATCAACAAAGGGAGAAGAAAAATGAAGAAAGTAATGATCTGCATGTTAACCCTTGTGGCAGCTGTCCTCCTGGCGCTGCCTTCGGCAAGCATGGCCGATGAATTCAAAGTCACAGAACCAACCACCATGACCTGGGTGGCAGGCGGCGTTGGAGGCGGCTGGTATGTCCAGGCAGGCGGCATCGCCCGGATGATCGCAGAAAAAGAACCCAACATCATTTTAAAAGTGGTTCCCGGCGGCGGCGTGGTCAATCCGGTGCGCGTGTCCAAACATAAAGATGATCTGGGTTGGGGTATCACCTTTGTGGATAAAATGGCCCTGAAAGGCCTGGCACCGGTTTATAAAACCCCCAATCCCGATGTACGGTCCCTGGGCGGCATTTTCGGCATCTATCACATCCACGTGCTGGGAGGTGCCGACAAGGGTATCTCCACCATGACCCAACTGGCAGACATGGTAAAGGCTGGCAAATCAATCAAAGTGGCTGCCCCCATGAAAGGGACCTCGGATCTTCCATTGATGAACACCATCCTGGGGTTTTACGGCATTTCCCTTGATGACATTCAAAATGCTGGCGGCAAGGTGTTCCACGCCGTTTACTCAGACATGGTCAATCTTTACAAAGACAAACACGTGGATTTTGTCTTCACCCATCTGGGACTTCCCGGTGCAGCCATCACAGAGATGACCGTCAGCCGTGATTCCAAGCTTATTTCTCTTTCCGATGCCTGCATTGATCATCTTAATTCCGAACTTGGAACCCTGTCACGGGATTCGGGCCGAAGCATGATTCCCAAAGGCACATACAAGGATCAGGAAATGGACATCCCCACCGTTGTATCAGCAGGCGAGCTGCTCATCAACAAGGATGTACCAGATAATGTGGCCTATACCATCATTAAAATTATCTGTGAAAATACAAAAGAGCTGTACGCCATCAACCCGGCCAATAAGAATTTCCTGCCTGAAAGCGGATGGAAGAATGTGGCCCTTCCCCTCCATCCCGGTGCGGAAAAATACTATAAAGAGGCTGGCTTCATGAAGTAATATTTAAGCTTTTGTCTGCCGTGCGGCAACTCGGGGTCAGGCCATGTAAGGGCCTGACCCCTCCCCGGCATCTTTATTATATAAAAAAAATCAAGGAACATGTCATGAACAAAACCAATACCTGGCAGGACAAGGCCATTGGCGCCTGGCTTGTCATTATTTCCATTTTCCAGCTGTATACGGCCAGTGTGGGGATTTTCCAACCCCGCATCCAGCGGGGCATTCATCTCATGTTCTTGTTACCCGCCGCCTTTGTTTTATTTCCGGCATTTAACAAGGAACGGTTGAAAGTGGGCATTGGCAACTGGATTTTAGCCTTATTGTCCATCTTCCCTCCCCTGTACATTGTTGTTTTCTACGAGCGGCTCACCGAGCGCATGGAGTTTGTGGACGAGGTTCTGCCCATTGAGCTGATCCTTGGCACCATGATGATTCTGCTGCTACTGGAGGCCGTGCGCCGGGCCGTGGTGCCGGCCATGGCAATGCTCATTGCCGGTGCCTTTGCCTATCTTTACGCGGCCCCCTATCTTTCCGGGGTGTTCTATGCAAAACCCCTGCCCTTTGCCGAACTCATTGAAATGCAATATCTCATCACCGATGCCGGTATTTTCGGCTCCATCACCGGGGTTTCGGCCACCTTTGTGGCCTTGTTTGTTATTTTCGGGGCCTTCATGGAGGTGACAAAAACCGGGCAATTCTTCACGGATCTGGCCTGCAGAGTGGCGGGTAAAAGCAATGGCGGACCGGCCAAAATCGCCGTTATCTCTTCCGGGCTTTTCGGCTCCATCTCCGGCGTGGCCGCAGCCAATGTCTATTCCACCGGCGTTTTCACCATTCCGTTAATGAAAAAACTGGGATATCGCCGCCGGTTTGCCGGGGCCGTGGAAGCCGCCGCCTCCACCGGCGGGATGCTTATGCCTCCTGTGATGGGGGCTGGTGCCTTTGTCATGGCTGAAATCACAGGCATCTCCTATGTCAACATCGTCATTGCCGCCATGCTCGGCTCTCTGCTGCTTTATGCCAGCATGGTGATCCGGGTCCATTACACGGCCAAAAAAGAGAACCTGTCCGGTGTAACGGAAACGGATATCATTTCTTATAAGCAACTCTTAAGGGATTCCTATCTGCTCATTCCCATGATTTTTCTGGTGGTGATGCTGCTTCGCGGGTATTCCCCCTTTCTGGCGGCCAATGCCGCCATCGGCGTGACCTTTTTCATAAGTTTCTTTAAAAAAGACACCCGCATGACCCCCACCCGGATCTGGGAGACCTTGAGTCTTGCCGGTCGTAACATGATCATGATTGCCCTGGCCTGCGCCGGAGCGGGCATGGTGGTGGCCATTGTCACCCACACCGGCCTTGCCCTTGGCATTGCCACCGTCATCACCAACTGGTCCGGTGGCCATATGCTGCCGGCAATGCTGCTGATCATGTTTACCTCCCTTGTCATGGGCATGGGGCTTCCCTGCACTCCGGCCTATATCATCGCCATTACCATTGGGGGCCCTGCCCTGCTTGCCATGGGGGCCGACATGCTCTCCACCCATCTGTTTGTCTATTATTTTGCTGTCCTTGCCGGAGTGACCCCGCCAGTGTGCGTCCCGGCATTCTGTGCCGCCTCCATTGCCGGTTCCAAACCTCTCCAGACGGGCATCGAAGCCTTTAAGCTGTCACTGGCAGGTTTTATCATTCCCTATGTATTTGTGTTCAACCCGGCATTGCTCATGCGAGGAACGGCCTTTGAAATCATCACGGTGGTGCTGGGGTTGATACTGGGCATCATCTTTTTTGCCGGGGCACTGAGTGGATACTTTTTCAAACCTTTAAAATTTATGCCAAAAATCCTTCTTTTGATTCTGGCAGCTCTTACCACTTTTTTGTGCACCAGACCCGATGTCATCAACACCCCCCTGGCCAGAATAAGCATTATTGCCGTCCTGGCAGCCATTGTGGTCTGGCCCCTGTGGTTAAAATCCCGGGTCTCCAAGGAGATAAATTTAGGGCACAATGCCTGATTCATATAAAAAAAGTTGATAAAGAAGATAAAGGAACCATATAGTTTGCAACAAACAAACCCGCATATCATCATCATTGGCGGTGGGGTCATCGGCACCGCCATTGCCCATCACCTGGCAAAAAAAGATGCCCGGGTGACCCTCATCGAAGCTCAAGACCTGGCTTCCGGCAGCTCCGGTGCCTGTGACGGGCTGGTGTTCATGCAGTCCAAGAAACCGGGGATTCACCTTTCCCTTGCCATGGAAAGCCTGAAACGCTTTCAAACCCTGCAGCGGGAACTGCCCGTGGACATTGAGTTCAAGCAGACCGGCGGTATGGTGATCATTGAAAATGAAGCCCAATACCGAGCCATGGAGACCTTCACCCAAGAGCAGCAAAAAAACGGCCTGGATGTAAGCCTCCTTGACCGGACCCAGACCCATGAAAAAGAACCCTTTCTGTCCCCCGATATTCTGGGGGCTTCTTACTCCCCCCTGGACGGCCAGGTCAATCCCATCAATCTGGCCCTGGGATTTGCAAGGGCCGCCCAACGCCACCATGCAAACATTGTCACCCAGACAAAGGTTACGGGCATTGGTACAGAAAACAACCGTGTCACCGGGGTTCATACCACCCGGGGATTTTTTAAAGGAGACATGGTGGTCAATGCCGCCGGGTCCATGGCAGCTTCCATATCGGACATGGTGGGAATCTCTTTTCCCATCCGTCCCCGTCGCGGCCAGATCGTTGTGACCCATGGGGCCCGCCCCGTGCTACGCCATTGCATGATTTCAGCGGCCTACATTGCCGCCAAATACGATCCATCCCTGGTGGACAAAGGCGGTGAAGGCATCTCCATGGAGCAGACAGACAACGGCAACCTGCTGTTGGGTTCCACCCGGGAGTTTGTGGGGTTTAACAAGGAAAACACCCTGGAGGGCATCCGCAAAATCATCCATCAGACCGCGGCCCTTCTTCCAGTGTTGAAAACTTTTCAGGTAATCCGCACCTTTGCCGGGCTTCGGCCTTTCACCCCGGATGGCCTGCCCCTTCTGGGACCGGTGAAAGATCTGGAGGGGTTTATCATGGCCGCCGGACACGAGGGCGACGGCATCGCCCTGTCCCCCATCACAGGGGAACTCATGGCCGACATGCTTTTAGGGCAGCCTTTATCCATTAACCTTGATGCCTTTTCTCCAGACCGATTTCAAACAAAAGGAGCCTGACCCCATGGGTAACACGAACATAAAAGCAGACGCAGATCTCAGGATCGGATCTGTAAAGCGGGGCAAAAAAATAACCCTGACGGTGGACGGAAAGCCCGTCACCGCCTATGAGGGAGAAACCGTCCATGCGGCCCTGGTGGCATCGGGCATTCAAATATTGGGAACCACCCGAAAGAGCCATCAAAACCGAGGCATTTTATGCGGTATGGGTATCTGCTACCAATGCCGGGTTGAGATTAATGGCATTCCGGACCAGCGGGCCTGCATGACACAGGTAAAGGCGGATATGGACATTTTAACCCACCAGAATGACTCCCATAACACCCACCCGAGCATGGTCCATTCTCCCGGCAAACAAGGGTCAGAAATCCAGGGGGGAATTCAATAATGACGGTGCAATGTAAATATCACGTAATTATTGTGGGATGCGGCTTGGCAGGGATGTCCGCCGCCGACACCCTTGCAGGCCAGGGACTGGACATTCTGATCATTGATGAAAACGTCCATGCCGGGGGTCAGTTGATCCGGAAAGTACCCAAGAAAGCTTCATGGTTTCCCCGCATGGAGCCCGATGGTATGAAGAAAAAGGGATTTAGCCTGGCCCAGCGGGTAAAACGCCTAAGCCGGGAAACAAATATCCCCTCGGGACAGGGCATGGAACGTTTGATCCAGGCCCAGGTGCTGGGTATTTTTAGTGAGAACCGGCTTTTGATCCAGACATTTTCCCCTGACAAAGGGGAAACCATGGTGAATGTCCAGGCAGATCATCTGATTTTAGCCACCGGAGCCCGGGAACGATATCTCCCCTTTAAGGGATGGGATCTGCCCGGTGTTATATCATTGGGGGGGGCCCAGATTCTTATGAAAAGCCATGGGGTGCTGCCCGCCCGGGAAACCCTTATTGCTGGGACCAGCCCGCTTCAGATGGTTCTGGCCACGGAACTTCTGGCCAATGGGGGTCAGGTGAGCGGACTTTTGGATGAAAACACCCTGAAAAAGAAACTTGCCTTTCTGCCCCACATTAAAAATCATTGGCCCAAACTTCTGGAAGGTGGTTTTCACATGGGTAAAATGGCCCTGACCCGCACCCCCATGGAGCAAGGGGTCCGCATTGTGGAAGCCTGTGGAGGAGAGAGGCTGGAGTCCGTGGTCGTTGCAAAAACAAACTTTAAAGGTGATGTGATCCGGGGCACAGAAACAACCTGGCCCACCCGTTCCCTTGCCATGGGATATGGGTTTGTTCCCAACATTGAACTGCCGGTGCAGGCTGGGTGTAATGCCTCCTACGACAAAGACAAGGGGGGCTGGGTGATCCAGGTGGATGATCATCTTGAAACCTCTGTGCCGTCGGTGTATGCCGCAGGAGAAATCACAGGCATTGCCGGTGCCAAAAAATCCCATGTGGAGGGTAAACTGGTGGCCCTGTCCATCCTGGATAAACTGGGCAAAATGGACCAAGCGAGGGTGACTCATGGAAAAGATGGCCTGCAAAGGGAATATCGTCGATTGATTACCCAGCGTCGTCGCCAGATGGATTATGGGAGTTTTCTCAATGATCTTTGCCGGGTGCCCTCTTCGGCCTACGCTGCCATCCCCGATGAGACTATTATCTGCCGGTGCGAAGAGATCACCATGGGACAGATCAAAAAAAGCCTGGGACAGGGTTTTAACACCACCGGCGGCCTGAAAAAAGCCACCCGGTGCGGCATGGGACGATGCCAGGGCCGCATCTGTGGGCCTGTTATCCTTGATATTATTACGGCGTTGACCCGGAAAAAACCGGAAAGCATTGGCGCTTCCCACACCAGAGCACCAGTTAAAAATGTGGGGGTGAGTGCTTTTTTAAATTCGTGATAGGCACAGATATCCATCACCGGCACAACAAAAAATGAAATGGTATAATGCCGCCCCCGACGGCTGCCCTGACCGGAACGGGAACGTCGGGGGGAATTTTTGCCCTTTGGTTCCCAATGTTCCGGTCAGGGCAGCCGACGGGGGCTCTGGTGTCGGTACTTCCATACAAACTAATCCTACACAAGAGATTCCTATGACTGCTTCCCACAAAATAGTATCCCCTGCCCCATTCATGGGGATTATCATGCTGGACACCACCTTTCCCCGTATCAAGGGAGATATCGGCAATCCTGACACCTTTGATTTCCCAGTCCGGTTTCAAGTGGTGAAGAACGCCTCTGTGGAACGTCTGGTAATTCAGGCCGACGAGGATCTGATACAGCCCTTCATCGACACGGGCCGCAGCCTGATCAACGCGGGGGCCATTGCCCTTGGCACCTCCTGCGGATTCCTGGCCCTGTTTCATCAAGCCTTGACAAAGACCCTGGATGTTCCCGTGTTTTCATCCAGCCTGCTCCAGGTGCACCTGGCCCGACCCCTTCTTAAGCCAGGGGAAAAAGTGGGTATCATCACGGCCCGAAAATCCGCCCTGACCAACAAACACTTGAGCGCCATCGGCATTGAAGATATCCCCCTGGCCATCCAGGGCATGGACCAGGCCCGGGAATTCTCCGAGGTGTTCATCCAAGGCAAAACCACCCTGGATGAATCACAGTGCAGAAAAGAGATGAAGGCCGCTGCCCGGGAATTGATCACCACCCACCCCGAGGTTGGACCCATTGTGCTGGAGTGCACCAATATGCCGCCCTATGCAGACATTGTGAGAGAGGTTACAGGCCGACCAGTGTTTGATGTTACCACCCTTCTCAATACGGCCTGGGCATCTCTGACGTATTCCATGATAAGCAACACGGTGGGGTAACCGGTAACAGATTCCCGCCGATATAGTGGGTCTTGAACTTGAGGCCCCACTTTTTTGACCTCTTTTTTTGATACCCCATGGAATGAATGCGTTGCCCAACCAGCAACAAGGTGAGTAGATGATGTAATCTGAAGCCATAAGCAATGGGGATCCTCCAGCAGCATAGAAGTGCATCCCCTGCTTTTGCATCAACACCCGGCAATCAATTCCGGTGTGAAAAAGACTCCCATTGGAGTACAATCCCCAGCCTCCCCATAAATCCGACCTCCTCTTATTTCTCTTTTAATTGAATCAATGATTGTTGGTGCATTATTTATTTACCAGTCAAAAACCCCAATGCCAGCTCCCATCATAAACCTGCAATGCTGGACACCAGGAAACATTATTGACATAAATTATCCATGGGTATAAGGAATAATAGTTTTGTTTTTTACTTATATCCCGTTTATAAGACCAGAAGGTATTTGATGGATCCAAGTCTTTCTGTTCTAAAAAATTTATTTGTCGGGATTATTCACCACAAAACAGCCAGTCGTCGTATTTATCTGGTTTCAGGGTAACATTAAAAATTGTTGGGTATACGGTTAGGAAGTGACCAATAAATTCTTTATAAACTCCGTCGACCCTTTAAAAAGTAAAGATAGCCGGGTCCGCTCAATTACTTGTTACATTAAGCCTGGCGGCGGACGGGCCATCGCAGACGACAAAAAATAGCTTGAAACGCTGTTAAAACAAGGTTATCCAGAAAGGTGAAAAGATAATTGACGGAGATGAGGGGGGGAGCAAGCCCCACCGTCGGTGACATTTTCAGGAAACACGGCGAGCAATTCAGATCCGAACATGGGCTGCACCCCAGGCAGCACAAGGTCATGTACGACATTGAACACTGCCGGTGCGGCGAGTTCGGTACCCACTGGGAGATCTGCGACACCTGCGGCCACCTGGAGAAAGGATACAACTCCTGCAGGAACCGCCACTGTCCCGGCTGCAATAATATTGCCCGGAAGAAATGGGTGGACGCACGGATCAGTGAGCTCTTGCCGGTACCTTATCACCACGGTGTCTTTACCCTGCCGCATATGTTCAACACCCTGTGCAGCTATAACAGACAGGTGATGTATGATTTGCTGTTTGAATATTCCTCCCGGACGCTCCTGGATTTTGGACACAATCCCAAACGCCTGGGTGCCACCATTGGGTTTTACGGCATCCTGCACACCTGGGGAGGTAAACTATGGCCCCATCCCCATGTACACTATATCGTCACAGCAGGGGGAATCGACCCGACCGGCAAATGGAGATCCCTTGACAATGCCGCAACTTTTCTTTTTCCAGTCAGGGCATTGTCCAACGTATTCAGGGCCAAGTTCCTGGAAGGCATCCTTAAGGCCCATGACAAAGGAATGCTGACGTTCCCGGAAGAACTAAAGCCGCTTGCAGATCCCCACACCTTCAGGCAGTGGCTGTACCACGAAGTCCCCAAAGAGAGGGTGGTCTTTTCCAAACCACCCTTTGCAGGACCCGAGGAAGTGGTCAAATATATCGGCCGGTATACCCACCGAGCCGCCATCAGCAATAACCGCATCATTGCAGAAAAAGACGGCAACATCGAATTCTGGTTCAAAAACACCAAAAAGAAGTCCCGGTGGGAAACAACATCCCTTCCGGTTGCAACATTTATAGAGCGGTTCCTGTACCATGTGCTGCCGAAACAGTTCCACCGCATCAGGTATTACGGAATCCTGGCCAACGGCAAAGCCAAAGCAACCATTGAAACCGTCCGCAAGGCTCTTGCAGAGGAGTCAAACGAGATGGTGCAGCCTGAAGAAGTTCAGGATATAAGAGGCAGGACATGTCCCAAATGCAACAAGGGCACCATGATAACCATCCTTATCATCGACGGATACGGAAATATCATCGCTGAAAAATTGGCCGGCAATTTAAACCCGACACCTGTGGCCTTTGCAGATTCTACCTGATAAACAGGGATCAATTAAATTGATAGGGTTCATCATGACATCGGGATATATGGATGGAGTATTGCGGAAAAATTGAGTAACAACTGCCTTGGATAGGCATATTACGGGTAAATTTTACCTGAAATATACAACCGGAGAGGACACGGGTTGAACATTCTGACAATAATCGGTATAAATCGTAGGATCAACTTGAGAATGATATGGAGCCGTCTTTTACTTTTCACCAAGGGCGGGACGGTTGAGGCAAAAACCCGGCTAATGTAACAGTAAGTTGGAGCGGACACGCTCTTGAACTCTGAAGGGTACATGATTGCTGCTGAGAGCGTGCCGCTCAACTTAAGTGTTTGAGAGCGTGCCGCTCAACTTAAGTGTTTTTTTTTTAAATAAAGAGAAATAAACAAAATGAATCAATTTGAGTTGATACAATATGGATATTTAGGGCTGTTAGCTTTATTAATCTTGATGGGTGGCCAATCAGTCAACACGTATTTAAAATCTTCTAATCCTCCAAGGTTCAGTGTTCTAATCATATCAATTTACCTTCTATTGGTAGTTCTTGGTGGAGTTTTTGGTTATCTATGGGCCGATAAAGAACTCCAAAGTAGTGAAGCAAAAAAGACTACAGCCTCTATTGTTCAAACAGAAATATCCATTGCAAGAGACCGTTTGTCCAAATCCTTGCAACCGTTGTATATTGCGAGAGATAAGGCATTGGAAATGAGTGTTTATGGAGGGAATTCTGATGCTATACAGGAAAAGCATAGTGTATCAGCGAAGTTAATCACCGAGATGATTGAAATGCAAGAGGCTCGGTATGAAAGAGAGTTAGAAAACATAACAGAAGCATTTGTTTCAATTGATCAGGCAGCCACAAAATAAATTTCATAACCAGTCGTTCCAAGGGACGCGCAAAAGCCGCGCGCCCCTGAACTTCGCGTTATCTTTTCTGAATAAGGAGAGTCAATGAAACCTACAGATATAGCAGCATATATTGGAGCTGCCGCTTGGCTCCCTCAAATAATCTCTTGGATTTATAAAGCATATGTAACTCCACAAATAACAATTAGTCCTGATAAATTTTTGGAAATCGGTTTTACATCTTATGGTCCAATATTCAACATCAGGCTTGCACTATCAGCGGATAGAAAAAGCGCTATTATTGATTCGTTTGTTGTTGAGCTGACTCATGAAGATGGTGATTCCAGAATATTAAGATGGTCTGGCATGAATGAAACTTTTAGTGAAGTTACTGATTCTATGGGAAATAGGCAGGTCATTTCTAAAGATCAGCCAGCAATAGCTTTAAAGATTGGGACTGAATCATTGCTTGAGAAATTTGTTCGATTTCAAGAGCCAAGGTTTTTTGATCGAATACGTTCCCATCTTGATGAAGTAACAAATCATTTTGATTTTCTAAAAAAAACAAACGATGATTATGTAAATGAAATACTAAAAAGTAAACAGTTTCATGATCTTTCAGAAACAAGAAAAAAGGCCTTTTGGTGGCGACCTGGTAAATATAAAGCAACTTTTAAGATTGGTTCCCCAAAAAAAATAAATTTAACACATGGCACTTTTTCATTCACATTAACGACAATTGACATTGATAAATTAAAAAAGAATCTTGAGACATTAGATATTGAATTAAAGAATGTTATCAACTCAAATTTGCCGGATCATACGCCATTGCCTGTAAATTGGAATTGGGCAAATGTTGAATTTAATAAGTATAAATAATAGATAACCAATGCTTCCAGCCGACGCTCGTACCTCGCGCGGCTGAAGCTGGCGTTGACATGGACATCCGCGGGAGCGGACTGGACAATTATCTGATTTTATGCTGCCGCTGAAGCGTCAGCTAGGGTGAATTGTCCACCCACCCCCACGAGCCTGTCAACAAGCCGCTGCACACAGACGAGCTGGTGAGCTAAGAGTTCGGCGGATAAAAAACTATTAATTGACATAGCATGAGTACCGTGTTACCGTGAATGCATGATACGATCATTTAAAAATCAGGGTACTGAAGATATTTTTGATGGGAAAAACAGCAAAACTGCCCGAAAGTTATGTCCACGAGATATATGGAAAATTGCAGCCCGAAAACTGGAGCAGGTTGACTCTGCAAGAGATCTTGACGATTTAAAAGTTCCCCCAGGAAATCGCTTGGAGGCGCTGTCCGGAGATCGTGATGGACAGCATAGTATTCGGATCAACGATCAGTATCGAATATGTTTTGAATGGAATACGGGTAATGCAGACAATGTTGAAATTGTCGATTATCATTGATAATATAGGAGATATCATGGTTAGAATTCCAAAATTTAGGGAACCGACGCATCCTGGAGAAATGTTGATGGAAGAATTTCTGATTCCAATGTCAATAACTCAGCGTGACTTGTCCAAAGCGATTCATGTACCTTACCAGCGGATTAATGAAATTGTAAATGGACGGCGGGGCATTACACCCAGCACTGCTTTACGTTTAGCCAAATTTTTCAATATGTCAGAAGATTTTTGGATGAATTTACAACTTCGTTGGGATCTGTATCGTGCGAAGCGTTCAGAAGAAAAAAAATTACAAATGATAAAGCCCTACACATCTGCTGAATACATAGCTCATCTTTAGAAGCCTGCGCCGAACAATATTTTGCACCCGACAGCAGGGGCAATGGCGTTTTCCTCATTTTTGCATTTTGGGTGCGTTTTACCCCTTTAAACATTTTGACAAATCATCATTGCCCCTGCTGCCGGTGAAAATTACGTTACTATGCAGGTTTGACGTTTGATGCTCTAAATAGCATCATGCTTTAGTTTTTAACGGATCACAAACAAAGGTTTTTTCGTAAATTATGCATTTAAACACCATAGGATTATTATCCCCTCCTACCCTCAAGTGATCAAATAATTATTGATGATCATATAGGGTACATGAGCATTGAGTAAACCCATTAACTAAAAACAAATGTTGAGGGTAAAGGGATAAGTGTTTTCATTGTCAGGCATAGACACTTTTCCACTCGCTCATGTGCAAAGACAAGTTGTTCTTTGATAAAATGGAGAGATCCTATGACACGATATAAATCTGTTATTATTATAAATATCTCAACTTTTCTGCTGATGCTTGGGGTTGGAATGATTGTAGCACTACTTCCTCAGCGAATTATGAATCTGTCTGATTCGGTATCGCATGTTGGGTATCTGGCGTCTGCTTTTGCCTTAACTTTCGTACTGTTTCAAATTCCTATAGGCAACTTCTCTGACAAATTTGGATTCAAACCATTTCTTGTTGGAGGATATTTTCTTTGTTCTGTAACAGGACTGCTCTATTATTTTTCAAAATTGCCAAACCTTATTTTTTTGGGTCGAATGCTACAAGGTATTGGAGAGGTTCCAATTTGGGCACTTGTTCCCGCCTTTCTGTCGATTCAGTATCCTACTCAAAAAGGAAAATTTATGGGTATATACAACGCTTCTCTTCATTGCGGCCTTACTGCAGGAAGCTTATTGGGAATTTTGACTTATAGGACATGGCAAGGTAACGAAGCTTTTTTACTGTTCGCTGGAATGAGTTTTTTGGGTGGAGTGTTAATAGCTTTATTTGTTGAGAATCAAAAACAAAAATCAATAACCTCAAAAATTAATCCCGAAAGGATCATTTCCCTAATAGGTAATCTTACCAACCAAACTGTTTTTGCAGGTGTATTTTTATATGGTGCTGGATATGGTATCTTCATAAGCACAATTCCTGCTTTTTTGATCAGTGTAAAAAAATATAATCAAACAGTAATCGGAATGTTTTTTGCCCTTTTTTACATTGCACTTAGTTTGTCCCAGCTAATTGCAGGTCCTTTTTCAGACCAAAAAGGACGAAAACCAGCAATGCTCTGTGGGCTGACTATGGCAGCTATAGGTATTGCATCGTTTTCGGCATTCAAACTCCCTGCACTTATTGGATTGTTAACCGTGGCAGCCTTTGGTCTGGGTGCTTTTTGTGTGGCCGCACTGGCATTCTTAAACGAATCTTTTCCCAATTCATTAAAAGGAACTATTTCAGGTGCCTTTTATTTTTCATGGGGTGCGGGCTATTTTTTTGGACCACTTATATTAGAAAAAATCGGCCAAATGGGATTTATATTATTTGCGGGACTTTTTATGATCGAAATCATAGCCTGTTCCATTGTAATGAAAAGTCCATCTAAAACACTCAAGAAAGAAGCCCCCGTAAGGGTGGTAAAGTAATAAAATTCCACCGAACGTCAGGCGTTGAGATGAATTGGGGAATGTTGGGGTATTTCCCAACCACTCATGCCTGGCGTTTATCCAAAAATATTGAAAAAAGGAGAGAAAAATAGATGAGTCAGAATGTGTCACCGGTACCCCTTTGTGATATGTCAAATTCTCAATTAAAAATTATTGAATTCATTAATTCAAAGCACAGAAGTCAAGTTGTAGATCTCTGGCAGACTGTATTTGGCTATGAAGCAGCACATAACTCACCTGAAGTCTCAATAGACCAGAAAATTAAAAACAAGGACGGTTTGTTCTTTGTGGGGGAAATAGAGCAAAGAGTCATCGGTACTGTAATGGCAGGATATGATGGACACAGAGGCTGGATATATTCTATCGCTGTAGATCCAAAACATCAAAAACAAGGTATTGGCTCTAATTTACTTTCATTTGCTCAAAGTAAGCTAATCAATCTAGGATGCCTAAAAGTCAACCTCCAAATCATGGAAGGAAATGAAGCCGTGCAGAAGTTCTATTCAGCCAATGGATTCTCAGTAGAACAAAGAGTGAGCATGGGTAAGAAGCTCTACTGACCTGAAATTAGCTGCTAACGAATAAGGTTAGATTGTGTGAGCACACTCGAACTGATAAAGCTGCACCGCTTTGCGCTACGAATCTTTTCTGCCGGTTGCACATCGTATAAATTCTAATTTATTTTTCAAAACAAGATATCAAAGGTGAATGCTAAATGAATTTGAAACCCTTGGATCAAAGAGCCAAGGGTATTATAACATATTTCTTATACAGTTGAACTTCAGGCGCTCTTGTCCAGGGACTTGGAGCGGTAGGCAACAATATCTTCAATGCTCAACACAGGGAACTCATGCTCATCGGCAAAGTCAATAATCTGGGGCAACTTTGCCATGGTGCCGTCGGCCCTGGAGTCTCACCAGATCTGCTGACCCTGCGTATGTTGCAGGCGCTCGCGGGGTTATTTGATTCTAGCAAAATCACCGCCGGTGGGGAATTTCACCCCGCCCTGAGAATTCAGGAGCACTATAGCTCAACAAGAAATCATGCCAATGGTGAAATGTGTTTTCGGGCTGATTTTTCATGATTTGAGGACAGGGGAGGCGCTCAGGCTCACTCAGGCTTGCCTTATGGGGGTTTTTTAACCAGAAAATGACCCCTTTAAATTGCTCTGGCTGGCCATAAACAAAGGCACCGGAGGAGCTCGGCCTGATTTCTTTGACGATATGATTCATCTTTTCCGGCAGTTCAACGGCAGAGAAAAACGGGAAATCCCCTCCAGAGAAGAGATTGAAGAGTGGATGGAGCTATACCCGTCCGGGTTAGAACCCCAAATTATTCAGCTCAGAGAAAAAATAAACGGCGCATATTAAAAATCATCATCACTAAAATGGATGAAGGGGAAATAAGTGCTCCCAAATATTTTTTTGAACCGGGGTTAACCGAAGAGGAAAAAAGCAAGGCAAATAGGAATCAGCCAATTTGTGATTCAAACCCACTTTATTTCACCCATGGGAATTACCTCTGAAGTCCAAAAAGTGATTCAGCGAATTTTATCCGCTGGCTGGATAGTGACTAACCAGCATGTTTATATTACGGCAGCATCTCGGCGGGGGCATGGTGCAAAATTAAATTTGCAAATATGGAATGATCAAAAAAATGTAAAGTACTTTTGAAGGATGCCAAACAATTGTATTTTTTTGCTTGAAAAAAATAAAAATTAGAGTAGTGTGGATTGAGTAACAAAGAGACAACCCTATCTCTGATTCAGAATAATTTAATTCTTTTCCAGGGGTTGGAGTGGGGAATGAATAGATGGTTTGTTTTTCATTTCCTTCAGCCAAAGCAAAATCAACGAAATGCCTTTTTTTATTTTCCTCTAAACACATGTCAATATTGCAATAAGTGGAAAAAGCAACCTGGGAAAAGCATAAGTGGAAATATTTTCCAGTTTTTTAACTTAATATCAAAATAGGTGGAAAATATAGGCATCTATTACAGTCAATAGCATGGAAAGTTTCCACTTATTAACTCTGTTCTTTTTTTGAAGGAAACGACGAAAAATGAAATGTAACATGCTGGTGAAACCAAAACTTAAAGGTGCCTTTTGGGGAGTGTTAATTGTAGCTTCAATTTTTTTTGACATCGGATGTAATGGCGGCAGCGATGATAATGACAATAGTAATGGTCAAAATAATAATTCTTTATTAAATTCTGCTCTTACAGAAGAACTTTGCTATTTTGATCCAGATGCTGAAATTCTTGGGACCAGTTGGAGTGCTACACGTCGCAGTCATGCTATGTTGTATCTAACAATTAACGCACTTGATGGCAACGACGAAGCTGAAGCTCGTCTTTTTGAGCATATCACGGAACTTCTTACTCCTGGCAACGAGCCAGAAACAACAGGTTCGTTAAATGAAAGAGGTCATGTTGCTATAATGGCCTCTTTTACATTGCTCAAAGCGAACTCGATATTATGGGGAAAATTAACGGCCACCCAGCAGGAGAAAATCGAATTGATTGCTAAAGCAGAACTGGTAGCCTGTGCAACGACTACGAGTGATGCATATACCTTTGAAACAGGCTTAGATGGACTTGGAAATTTTAAAAAAACGTGGAATCCAAATTTTCGAGAAGCAAGCCTGGGAACATTAATCGCATCGACTCTTTTTTTTGGAACTTCTGAGGCCATAAATATTCTTAATACTTTTGATGCCGATACTTTTATCGACCAAGCGTCAGCAGCTGGTCTACCAACAATCGCTGAATTGTTCACCTACTCAGGAGGAGATGATATAACCTTAGATGAAATCGAAAATGCCATAACTGACTATACTTATTTAGGATTGTCGTTGTCTGAATTAAACAGCATTTATGAATCGACTGGACTTACCCAGTATACATTTGATGAATATGTCTGCTGCGGTGTCTCGGATGATACTGCAACTGCAGAGATAATCGACGGTTGTGAGGCTTTACCAAATTTGGGCGAAGAGGGAATGTGTCATGAGTTTAACTCTTCTGACGGCGAGGGGTTAAGATCGTCGCTTTCATACAGTGCTTTAGGCTGGTCTCACAATACAGTCTCAGAATACTTACTACGTTATTTCGGTTATAGTATCTCAACATCCATTCATGACTTAAAAACAATTGGCACTACCGATTTATTTTACAAAGCTGAACATGGTTATCTTTCATGGTCTATGGGAAGTCAAGAAGCCCAATACGAGAGTGATTTGACCTTCGGATTTAATTATGTAAAAGAAATTTGGGAAGTTTGGATGGAAACCCTTTGAATTGTAATGATGTTTTGACCTTATCAGAAAATAAAATAGAAAAGAACAAAACGTTGGAGAGGGACCAGGTTTACTGCGCGGCCTTTCGGAACTCCCTGGTTCAGGAAAATTCAAATTTTTATCGGAAGTTTTGGGGTTTAAGAGCCTGGCCCCTCAACTCCACGTTGGATATGTAAAAATTTCATAAACTCAAATAGGTGTTGTAACATGGCAAACCCATTATCAGTTGCAGGGCCAAACTCGAAATACAACCAGCATGTAGCTTCGTATGCGGGTTTTCTTGTTGGCCTATGGCACGGACTAATTCTACAGATTACCTTCATTATAAGTCTCTTCAGTGTGAATATCCGTATCTATGAAACAAATAACAGTGGCAGATGGTATGATTTTGGATTCTTCAAAAATATGCCGGAACGAAGACTCTATTTTAAAAAATTACCTTTTGACAAAAATTAGGTTGTGTTTATTTTTTAAAAAAACCCTAGCTTTTTTAAATTCAAAATAACAGGTTTTGAATATATAGTGAATTCATTGGGAAGAATCTATCCAACACTAATGATTTCCCCGCTGGCTATCCGGAGTGCTGCATTCAAAAGTGGGTAGTTTTATTTTTATGAAGTCCCTAACAAGAATATTTATAATTACGGAGGCACCATGAAAAATATAAATATCAAAAAAGTGATGACCCCAATTAATGAATATATTACTATAAATGAAGACCAGACATTATATGATGTTTTTCGTTTGATTGATGAGGAAAAAAATTCCAACGGTTTCGTTCATCGGGATCTAATTGTCATGGATGAATCAGGTGTTTTTAAGGGAAAAATCACAATGATAGATGTTTTCAGAGCTCTTGAGCCAAAATACAAACAACTCGACAGTCTCTCCTCAGCCGGTACTCTGACAAAAGAACGAATGTTTGATGCTGTAAACTCATATGAATTATGGCTTGCTCCGGTTAGTGATCTTTGTGAAAGAGGCAGTGGGGTTTCGGTTCGTGAGATCATGCACACTCCCGCTAAGAACGAATATGTCCATGAAAAGGATTCTCTGGAAATTGCACTGCATAGATATGTCATGGGAAGCCATCAGCCGCTGGTTGTTAGAGATGACGATCAGGTAACCGGTATTCTTCGATTTGAGGATCTCTTTGAAGTAGTTAAAAATCATATGTTGACATGCCGTTTAGCCGAATGATGACTGCAACTACCGTGCACGGCAATGATCTTAAAACAATTTAACTGAGAATGAGTCACATCCTCTCCGACGCAAAAAATCGCGCGGCTGATTAGCAGCGTTACAGAAATGCTTGGGGATAAACAATACCTTCGCCAATTTTAAAAATGCTGCAAAATTACTTGGGTCTCAAAATATAACCTACTGATTTTATCAAGCTTTTAAAATCATATTTTGAATAAGGATCATTGGGAATACAATTTGGCGAAGGTATTGCTTTATATGTTCTAATTTAGAAACATATCTGAATAACATCACTGGATCATCAATCCCCTAATTTAAGACCTTGAAGGATTTTCTCAGGAGTGATGCATAAGTCGGTCAGGCGAACCCCGGTTACATGGCAGATCGCATTGGAGATCGCAGAGGCGATGTTGACCATACAACCTTCGCCGATTCCTTTGGCCCCAAAAGGACCGGTGGGTTCATTGGACTCCACGATAATGGGTTCAATCTCAGGAACATCACAAGACCTCAAGAGTCGATAATCGGTGAAATTGGGGTTTATAACATACCCCTCTTCACATTGTAATCCCTTAGTCAAAGCGAATCCAACGCCCATGACACCTCCTCCGACAATCTGCTCCCATGGGTTCCGCAATCAAACGGAGTCATATCGGTGTCTGTTTCTGACACTGAGATGTCTTTAATGTCAATGCCCAGCACTTCTGCTGCAACCTGGGCCAAAACCGTCCGATTGCCCTGGCACTCGTCTGCTGCTGCCGTATACAGGTTGCGGTGCCATCGGAATTCATCATGATGGTGGCTGAAGCCGGATCCGGCAGGGCGCGGGCAGCACCAGTGCCATGCATCATAATAGAAAGGCCGATCCCCTTTTTAATGATACCGTTCCCGGGGGGCATCACTCTTTTTTTCTCCCACCCACAGGACCGGGCACCTTTTTCAAGGCACTCTTCCAGCCCGTTGCTTAAAATTTGTTCATTCAAAACCGAGTCCGTCTTTCTCTAAAAGTTCATCCTCCAAAAGTGCTGTACAATTGGGCCCTTTAAAAAACGAATTTAATTGAATGGTGCGTTTTCCATTGGCCCCTGCCACAACAAGCAATGCAGAGAGTGCCAGCAAAGGCAATGCAAGATCTGCACAGGGGGATGCGTTGCACAGATTCTCGCCAATTGTGGCCCGATTTCTGATTGTATATGTGGAGTGAGCACTGGCCGCTTCTTTAAGCGCAGTATATGGATTGGAACAAAACAGAGATAAACTTGCAAGTGAATTAATATCCGTGGCTGCGCCGATGCAAATGCCATCTTCACCCTTACGGATATAATTTAATCCCAGGTTTGAGATGTCAATTAAGTGGGCAATGGGTTTGAGTTCCACGCCATTTTGTCGTCCAGGTAGAATATCTGTTCCACCTGCAATGATTTTGGCACTGTTTCCAAATTTTGACAGCATATCAACCGCCTGCTGCAAATCTTTGGGTTTGTAATAATTTTCTATCTCATACTGGAGGGGCATAGTTGGGTCTCCATTTAGTAACTTAAAAATGATGAACCTGTAAAAAGTCGGGCAATGAATTTTTCATCACAATATATGGGCTCAAGCTCTATTTGACCGCAATTGATTGTGGGTGAAAAATGGATTCTGGACTTTTTATGAGACCATCAAAAATAATTTTTGCGTTTTTGGGCTAAGAAATTATTTCGTTTAGGTTCTTGTCCAGCTCGACTGGGTGTCAATGACTTATCAGTGGTCCTGGTCTATGTTACTGACTTTCAACTTTCAGTGTTAACCCTGTTAGCGGACATTTAAACGGGAGGCCCAGCCGCATTGAGCATATTACGCCATCCAAAACACCCCCGGCATTGTTGATAAGACGTCAGGCAAAACGGTGGATTCCCCTTTTGAACAACCTGGGTGTGAATTTTGGGTTTGGACATGATTTTTTAATCCTTTTTAATAATATACGGGTCATTGATCACTTGTTTTGAACATCAGTTCAGCTATTGAATAAAAACAAAAATTCAATCCGGAGCATTACAAGGTGGCGAGTGATATCATGGAGTGTCGGACTCCTTACCTTGGGGGGCATATCTATATATGTTCTGATT
>NZ_BAAHYK010000023.1:0-100120 GCF_054657595.1 Desulfocicer niacini | reverse complement strand
AAGAAATTTATATTTACGAGTTCAGTTTCTGTTTATAATTTCCGGAAACGACCATCTAAAGAAGTTGTAGAGACCTTTTCCATCGAACCTCAAAGCAGATGTATTTATGGAGCTACCAAAGCATTAGGGGGTTATTTTGCTATGAGACACCACTTAAATTTTGTGTCTGTTAGATTTTCAAATCTTTATGGACCAAACCGACATATCAATCCAAATCTGAAATTAGTTTGGCAGCAGGTTTTTGACAGGGCTATTGAAGAAGGGGTGATCAACCTTTATGAACCGCAGATACCTAAGAATCAATACTTGTTTGTTCAGGACGCTGCTGAGGCAATTAAACAAATGCTGACGGCTAAACAACTAAATCATGAAGTATATAATTTAGGTTCAAAGGAAATGAATGACATGCAAGATTTTATAAGTATTGCAAAGAAAAACCTTAAACATATTAAAATAATTGGTTCTCAAGTTTCATGTGCCGGATACAAATATGCAATGAATTGTCAAAGAGCTATTCAGGATTTCGGTTTTAATCCGCAAACCACTTTTGAGCGTGGTTTTGAGAATTATCTCGAATATAAATGATTTATTTGCACTCTTTGTATAGCGGGAAGCCTATGTCGTATAAAGAATTAGGATTAAAAAACAACTAAACTTAACAAGCAGCCCTTTGGCATATGAATGGAAAACAGCTGGTGTTAAAAAGGTGATGTTTTTTTCTAGATAATAGCATCAAGGAATTTTTTATACGTTGAGACCTTTGCACAACCTAACTGCGAATCGCGTGAGAAATTGCAAGAATGAAATAAAAAACCTTGCGACAAGTTAAATTTTAAAATAAACATTTGAATTTGTTGACAAAAATATTAATTTTTGCTATTCTGAATTATAAAATCACACATTCAGGAGGCGCAGCATGGGTTTTAAGTCAAAAAACAAGTATTTCGGTTTTGCAGATCTTGAGCTGATGGACGCGGAATCCAAAAACAGAAGTTTGGACACTTTGAGGAAGTTAACCCATGCGATCAACTGGGAAAAAATATCGGTTATCTTGATGAAAAATTATTGTGTGGGCAAGAGCAGACAAGGCAATGCAGCCTATCCACCTTTGATGCTGTTCAAATGTCTTTTGCTGCAGAAATGGTTTCGTATCAAATCGGACCCGGAACTCGAAAGCCAAATTAATGACCGCATTTCATTTAAAGATTTCCTGAGTCTCCCTCTGGGCGTTCCCTCCCCTGACCATTCAACTTTTTCAAGATTTCGAGACAGGATTTCCAAAACAACTTTTGATAAAATTCACAGCGAAATTTTGGGTCAGTTTGTAAAGCTGGGTTTATCCATCAACGAGGGAATAGCCATAGATGCCAGGCTGGTAAAATCAGCGAGCAAACCATTAAAAACAAGTCGACTCAAAGAATTAGAGGAAGAACGATCCAATCCGGAAGGCCAGCTGGACAAAAATGGGAATCCCAGGAAATTTTCAAGAGATCTGGAATTAAATTGGATAGTTAAAAATGATAAGCCGCACTATGGTTTAAAAGAACACGCATCCGTAGACGTCAAAAACGGATTTGTTCTGGCAACGACTTTGATTCCGGCTTCAGTGCATGATACCAACCTGTTTCAATACTGCACAATTTTTAGCAGACATACCTCCCAGATACTGAAAAATGTGTATGCCGACAAAGGCTATCAAAGTAAGCTGAACCGAAGTTTTTTAAGTTTGAATGGGTTTGGTGATAAAATCATGAGGAAAGACACTCGCCGGGCAAAATTGACTCCTGTTGAAATCGAACGAAATAAAGATATCTCAAAGCTTCGTTACATTGTTGAACAATATTTTGGTTTAAGTGACATCCATGATGGGGCTGCCAGGGCAAGATTTACAACCATAGCCAAGAACAATATTGATCTATGGTTCAAACAAGCTGCATTGAATATAAAACGAGGTTTCAAAATCTTAAATCAGAAACAGACTGCCGTTTAAGTAAGAAAATCCAGGCACTCCTGTGCCTGGATTTCCAGATTATGTTTATTCTCATTTCGAATGCATCTATTTACTAATTTTCCCACGAAATAAAGCGAATTTTTCCGAATAAATTCTGGATGAAAATCATCCATTCAGATCGGCGAATTCATTTTTGTTGTAGATTTGGCCGAAACCCTAAATATTCAAAGCTCTCACGTTGTTTATAATTAGGCACTAAACTCACGCCTGAATATGTATCTTGTAGTGCATTCCTCTTGTCATATAAATGTCATATTCAAGTAGCTAAAATTTCAAAATGCAACTTTATTTTGTTCGTGTCGGGGTTGTTATTGTAATAAAAAAACGATGGTCAAGCCCATTGACCGGGCAGAGCAGGTTGTGAAATCAATCAAGATTGAAACGGTACCGATAGCATAATTGATATTTCTTCTTGCATACCAGAATAAGATGCACATGCAACTGTGTTGTGCTTGAAATCAACACTGCATCAGTATAATCATAGATAATACGGAGCCTCAAATAAACCTTTACGCCTTCTTCCACCTCAACATCGCTTTCTCCTCCATTGAGGAAGAACAACGCCTCGAAGTCATCCGGCGCTGTTACTGGCCACTTTTGGATCTGATAGACAGGCATAAATTCCCCATTGGCATTGAAGCGTCAGCCTACACCCTGGAAGTGATCAATGGTCTTGATCCACAATGGATAGCTGTTTTACGCAAGCTCTGTGATCAGGGTCTGGTCGAGTTCATCGGCAGCGGCTATGCTCAGATTATTGGCACACTGGTTCCTGGACGGGTCAATGTGGCCAATCTGCGCATTGGTAATAGGGTATATGAACATCTCCTCGGGTTTCGACCCAGAATTGTGCTGGTAAATGAGCAGGCTTTTTCAGCCGGGCTTATATCCCATTATCTGAATGCCGGATACCAGGCAATAATCATGGAATGGAATAACCCGGCCCGGTTTCATCCGGAATGGGATCCACGATGGCGGTATTTACCTCAAGTGGCTGTTGGTCAATACAACGAAGAAATAGCACTTGTTTGGAATAAGTCCATTTCATTTCAGAAATTTCAGCGTTATGCTCATGGTGAAATGGAGTTGGATGAGTATATTGGGTACCTGGAGCAACATCTCTGCCAGGAGCACCGGGCCTTTCCCTTTTATGGTAATGATGTCGAAATTTTCGATTTCCGCCCAGGTCGTTTTTTTACCGAGGCTGGAATGCATCAGGACGGCGAGTGGAAACGTATTGATAAACTGTTTGCACGGCTGTCCAGTGATGAGCGTTTTCAGTGTGTGCCGGTTAGTGCTGTACTTAAATTGATGAATCAGCCCCATGCTGGCAACCGTCTGTCCCTTGAATCCTCTCAGCATCCTATTCCTGTAAAAAAGCAGGAAAAATACAACATCACCCGCTGGGCTGTGACAGGCACCCATGACCTGAAGATCAATACGGACTGCTGGAAAATTTTTAATAAGCTGATGGGGACAGCGGCAGACGAAGATAAATGGAAAGAGCTTTGCTACTTGTGGAGTAGTGATTTTCGCACACATATCACGCCCAAACGCTTAAACGCTTTCCATGAAAGACTGGAGAAGTTTAAGGCAAGCGTCGTGATCAGTAACAGTGTTTCCTCCCAGGGGATTCCTTTCAAAAAAACATTATCTGAGGTTTGCGTCACCACCGCAACCAATGGCCGGATTATTACTCTGGAAAATCATCATATCAAGCTTGAACTCAATTGTCGTCGGGGGCTGGCTGTTCAAGCCCTTCTCTTTAAGCAAATATGCTCAAAGCCGTTATGCGTGACTCTGCCCCACGGATATTATGACGATATAAGTATGGGGGCTGACTTTTACAGCGGTAATCTCATTCTGGAAACCCCCGGTAAACCCAAAATTACCGACCTGGAACCGCTCGAACCGGTGATTGAAAAGAATGAAAATGGAGTCGTCACTGTTTCAGGTATAATAAAGACCCCTGTGGGAAACATAATCAAACGTATTGTGGTTGACAATAATCAGGAAGGGGAGACATGCGTTATAATTTCCTATCAAATTCAATGGAAAAACAGGCCAATGGGGTCATTACGACTGGGAGTCATCACGTTGAATCCGGAAGCGTTTGATCCAGAGACATTATACTATGCCACACATAATGGCGGATTTGATCTGGAAAAATTTGCTCTGAGTGGTACGACTGTAAACCATGGTGTACCGGCATCTTTTCTGGTTTCGGCTAATGCCGCCTTGGGGGTAACAGGGGGGCTGGTCATTCTCGGAGATCAGAGCAAACAAATTCATATTGAAATTGATAAAACCAATAGTGCTGCCATCGGCATGATTACACATCGCCCAGTATCCCCCAATTATTTTTTCCGTCATATGTTTTCTCTGATGGAAATGGACGAGACAAGTGACAGGTACTATTTGGATCGTGAAGATAGCGCTAATGTCGACTTTGAATTTACAATAACAGCCAGGAAAGGTTCCTGTGATTAGTTGTTTGACACCATTTCTATTAAATCTTTTGCCGAAAGCCAGGACGAATTAATATCACTGGAATAGATAAAATTCTCAGCCATGGGTATACAATCGGTCATTGTACTGCTTTTGCATTCTGGGTGATTGGGTAAAACGATATAAAAATTTTTTGTCTTTACAGTACGTCGTCCTTCTTCCTCATTGATAAGCACTTCATGTATTTTCTCTCCCGCCCTGATGCCTATTTCACGTTGTTCACACCCCGGGGCAATCGCGTTGGCAAGGTCAGTGATGCGCATACTGGGAATTTGTGGAATGAAAATTTCACCGCCTTGCATGGCTTTCAGTCCATTTAAGACAAGTTCCACTGCCTGTTCAAGGGAGATCCAGAATCGTGTCATGCGTTTGTCGGTTATGGTAATATAGCCTTGGCTTTTTTGTCTCCGAAAGAGAGGGATCACACTTCCCCGGGAACCCAGCACATTTCCATACCTTACAAGACTAAAACGAGTGGGGCGATTACCTGAATAGGCATTGGCATGAATGAACAGTTTGTCCGAGCAGAGTTTGGTTGCCCCGTAAAGATTAACTGGGTTCACAGCCTTATCTGTACTCAAGGCCATGACATGGGGGACTTTGTTATCAAGGGCTGCTTCAATGATGTTTGTTGCCCCGAGAATGTTTGTTTTGACCGCCTCAAAGGGATTGTATTCGCAGGCTGGCACCTGCTTCATGGCCGCCGCATGGATAATTACATCAGCTTCCCGACAGGCTTCCTTTAGCCGATCTTTGTCCCTGACGTCCCCGATAAAAAAACGTAACCTGTTGTCTGGTATTTCTTCCTGAAGGTGAAATTGTTTTAATTCATCCCTGCTGTAAATTCTGATGGCATGAGGGTTGTGATTTGCCAGAGCCGTTTTTATAAATGCTTTGCCAAATGATCCGGTTCCACCTGTGAGAAGTATGGTCTTATTGTTCAGTGAAAAAATATCCGTTGCATGTGAACTCATTGGGGGCCTCATATTATGAAAAGCAACTAAAATTATTATATGAATTTTTGGTATCCTTTAAACGTATTTTATAGTCTTTAAGACCATTCCCCACTTTTGAAAATTTTCTTTAATCACAGTGTAAAATACTTTGAGGTTCAAAATATAAGGATGCCAAATCCTGCTAATGCAATAATGATGCTTAATCATGTCACAAAACAAAAATTGTGCAAATGTTTTTTTAATTTTTTGAAAAACAACATGTAATAAATAACTGGTTTGTTTGCAACTTCTTTCGGTTCAAATTGATTCTTACTGCTAAGTATAGGAAAATGAAATGTACCCTCTTCTTGAAATGATGCTCAGTGATATGGAAAAAGCCCCAACCTTGTATCAACCAACGCAATTTTGGAAACATGGCGTACAGAGCATACTGGATGATTTACGTTGCCATGGGGTTGAAAATTTCCGATCTTTGAACAGTGTGCTAAATTTTTTTGCTCCTAAATACGCGTTTCCGGATTATTATCAAAACACTGAAGCATATCTTCAGCAAAACAAACAATTCGTTGAAGATCGATTAGGGTATCGTTGGGGAGTTGCTGCAGAACAGTTTTTTTCAGGCCAACTACAGGCTCTTAGTGATTATAGAGTATATTTGGCGACATCAAAGGATAATCATCCTTATTTAGATAAAATAAGTGAAAGTGAGGTTGGGGCACCAGTGGAGCAATTCGTTTTTGAGGGAAGATATTTCAGCCGCTCTTTACTTAACTACCTGCTGGGAATTAATTATTTAAAAAGTTGCTTTGATCTTGAAAAAATAAACACCGTTCTTGAAATTGGAGGTGGTTATGGAACCCTCGGTGAAATTTTGCTGGGGGATGCGCGTAATCATTGTTTTTATATAAATGTTGACATTCCACCAACCAGTTTTGTGTCCACATTTTATTTAAAAAAACTATTTGGTGAAAACAATATTGGGGATTATTCAAGACTTAGAGATGAAAAAGGGTTGGATATTGGAGATTTGGCAGGCAGGTACAAAGGAATTGTAATTTGTCCTTGGCAATTTCCTAAGATTAGAGGTTCTGTTGATTTGTTTGTTAATTTTATTTCTTTTCAGGAGATGGAGCCCGAGGTGGTAGAAAATTATTTTATTCATGTGGATCGTCTATGCTCCAAATATATACTTCTGCGCAACCTAAGGGAAGGGAAGCCAACGGCTGAAAGAGAGGGTGGGCTGGGTGTAAAAATGCCGATTTTGGGGGATGATTATGATAGCCTTTTACCAAATTATCGATTGGTTGGGACAAACACAATTCCTTATGCTTATAAGACAGAGGATGGTTTTCATTCCGAACTGAGGGTTTACCAGAAAAAATAGACAACTCTTAAAAAAATAATTTAAGTTTTAACTGACAAGTGCCGAAATGTTGTTTAATGGAAAAAGAGAAATCGGGCAAAGGGAGGTGACCTGAAACATCGCCCATAGAAATTTCCATAAAATATTTATCTACTGGCAGGGAAGCCGGTAAAAACGAAATCAAAATTCACGGAGGAATTAAACATGGCACTTACAATTAACAGTAATATTACTTCTTTGAACGCACAAAGAAATTTAAACAATACCACTAATTCCCTTACCAAATCAATGGAAAGACTTTCATCTGGTCTTCGCATCAACAGCGCAAAAGACGACGCAGCAGGGCTCTCCATTGCCAATCGGATGACTTCCCAGGTACGAGGACTGGACCAGGCAGCTCGAAACGCCAATGACGGCATTTCTATGGCACAGACCGCAGAAGGAGCCATGCAGGAGGTAAGTAGCAACCTTCAGCGAATTCGTGAGCTGGCCGTACAGGCAGCAAGTGATTCCAACTCCGCAACTGATAGAGCGGCACTCAATGATGAGGTTACACAGTTGGTGGCAGAGATTAACCGAGTTGCTGAAACAACCACCTTTAATGGTACAAGTTTGCTGGATGGTTCTTTTGGAAGTAAAAATATCCAGGTGGGTGCTAACAATGGCGAAACCATTAGTATTTCAATGGTCAGTGTAAAAGCTGACTCACTTGGTGTGGGGTCGAATTCAAGTTACACAACTTCGGTTTCTGGTGCAGCAGTAACCGATGAATTGGCTGCTGGAGATTTAACAATTAATGGCTATGAGATCGGTGCTACCACTTCCGATGGTGTGTCATACACATCCGGTGCAGCAAGTGCAATCGCTGTAGCAAATGCAATTAATGCGCGAACTGGTGATACTGGTGTAACTGCTTCAATAGAAATAGCTACTGTTGAAGGAACTACATTGACTGCGGCTGATGATGCCATTGTAGCTGGAGATGTGCTGATTAATGGAGTTGACATTGGAGCTATTTCAGCAGCGGGATCAGGTGCAGCCATTGATCGTGGAGCAGATGTTGCCGCAGCCATTAATGCTATTTCAGATCAAACAGGGGTGACTGCAACATTTGATACTGAAACGGGTGCAGTCGATTTGGCTTCGATAGACGGTCGTAATATTACTGTAACTTTTGATTCTGCAAATGGTGTTTCGGGTGGAACAACAGGCATAACAGGTACTACTAGTGGGACATCAGTCACTTATTCTTCTGTAAATTTATCATCAAGCTCATCAGCGGGTATCACTATTGGTGGAAATAATGAAGATAATGCTGGTTTAGACGACTCAACTGGTTTCACAGAAGCCACAGCCACAGCGGGGGCAGGTGTTTCTTCCCTTGATCTGACCACCGCGTCTGGTGCAAATGATGCTATAGACATAGTGGATGCAGCCTTGGCAAATATTGATAGCGCCCGAGGTGATTTGGGAGCCATCCAGAATCGATTTGAATCTACCATATCCAACCTGCAAAATGTATCTGAAAATGTATCAGCTGCTCGATCACGAATTATGGATGCCGATTTTGCGGCAGAAACAGCAGCCATGACCAAGGCTCAGGTAATGCAGCAAGCCGGTACCGCCATGCTGGCCCAGGCCAATCAGCTGCCGCAGTCAGCACTCAGCCTGCTCCAGTAACTGCGTTATCTACTAAAATTTTTAATGGCAGATAATATTTAAAAAGATAGTTGTGTGCTAAGCAATAAAAAGGCCCCGGATTCATTTACGGGGCCTTTTTGTCTTTGATAGATAGATTTATAGGATCAGTTTTGAATTTTGTGCTTTACCGTTATCTTGTTCTATTCATTTTGTAAAAATTAAAATCGGCACATGCCTCTTGAGTCAGAGTCATGAGAAATTGTTTTGCTTTTTTTTTATTATTTTATAAACTTCCAGAGCTGCCTTCAACTGGCCATTTTCCCGATAGCAATCCCCAATTTTTTTCAAAAGGTTAATGTTATCCGGTAAAACCGTAGCCGCCTGCTCATAGGCCATGATGGCATCAGTGAATTCTCCTTCCGTTTGCAGCCTATCACCCAATTGTTCCCATATAACTACATGGGATGAATCTAACTCCACGGCTTTGTTCAGGTACTCAATTCCACTGGTAAAATCGTTAACACTAAAAAAAACTTCAGCTGCAGTTGCAAATTGATTGGGGTTTTCGGGGGAGTATTTAAAAGCAATCTCTAAATTGTATACAGCTCCATCCAAATCTTTTTGTGTAAAAAGAAGGATACTGTACATATGATAAAAATTAGCAATTATTTTATCTTCAAGAGTCGTGATAAGGTTTTTATTGTTATCGAATTCTGTGAGCCATACCAATAAGAGATCTTCAATCTTGTAGAGCGTATTTGTTTCTTTAGCGATTTCTATCATATTTAAATCACTTGCAGCCAATTTTTTGACTTCCAGTGCCAGTTGGGTGTGATTCCCGCAATGGCGAATACCTTTGAAAAGCATTTTTCTTGTTAGATGGGTATGGGATTCAATTTTATATTGATTGGATATATTAAGGTATTGAGTTCCCATTTTTTGACGAAAGTTATCCATAAGATTTATTGATAAAGAATCTCCAAGCCTTGAAAAATAAAATTCACTTTCTTTAAATCTGGATTGTGTGGATGCAATGGCACCTTTATAGAAAAAAAGTTCAGAATGATCAGGAGAAATAACCTCCAGACGTTTAAGTATGTGTTGTGCAAGAACGTACTTGTTATTTTCAAAATAATGTTTTGCTAATTTAAGCAGATTGTTTTCTGTATTTACTTGTTGTTGGATAGACTCTTGAAGAGATGTTTCTTTAAGTCTAAAATCAATAATATATTTCAACTCCTTTTTGAAAAGCGATAGTATTTCATTGCGTGCTGAATTCAAATTAATAAGTCTGTCCAGATTTCGGATAAAATTTGAAATAAAATTTCCTGCTCCCTTCCCAAGAGAGGATTTTACCTCATGTAGTTTCCTTTCACTCTCCTTTACGTCCGCCATGGATATTTCTTCCAGGATCTCCCATATTTGCATCTTCTCGCCGTAGTCCATTTTTTTTTCAAGCAATTCAGCATGCTCAATTTTTTTCTGAATATTTAAGGGAAGATCTTTGAGAGAACGGCAGGATCGGATTTTTATATTTGTTTTAAAACTCCTTCGTATTGTGCGGATGGTTTCATCGTATTTTAAAACGCTTTTGGATAAATTTTTGGTGATTTTTAATGTGCTTGCAATTTCATTGATTATTGTTTGAGAATGATTTGTTTTGTTTTTTTTCAGAGCTGCGTTAAAATGAGATGTAAAATCAATATTTTTCACGCAATATTGTTCTATGGCTGGTTTTAATGAACGTATTTCTGTACCGGCTATGTGTGCCCCACCTTCTGTGGCGTTGATATAGTGGATGTCGGGATGGGCGGCCATGATACTTTCAAAGTGGTTTATCATGGAAAGAAATGAACGGGTTGATGGGACTTTTTTATTGTCAATGCCATCTATCCAGATGGCATCAGGGTTTTTATCAAAAAAATCTTTTTCTGCACTTTCTGGGTTGCTTAGCACGACTCCGGCAGCATGGTCTTTGTAACCTGAATATGCCAGATCCTGGCCAACAAAGATAATGGGAGAACAACCCATAATGATAGCTGCAGTAAGGTTTAAATGTGCTGCTGTACCTGAACCTGATGTTAAAATTGTTCCGCCCATCATGGTGTTGATCCATTTTTCAATGGGTTTGCTTGAAAATGTCCAGAATATGTTGGTAGCAGGAAAAAATTGATGGACCTCAGGTGTGACGTAAGGGGCTGCTATTAAAGAGACCTCATTGGTCTGGGGTGCATAATCCGCAATTTTTTCGTAGTTAATTTGCTGTGGATCTATGGCTGTTAAAAAATGTGGTGTAACCTTATGGCTTAATAGAACGGGAAAGATAGAGTCAACTGCAATAATAATGGCCTTATCTTTAAGTGGTGGTAAAAGATGAATGTTTTTATCCAAGGACGGTCCGCCTGCAACAAGAATTGCAGGTATTCCATGAAAACACCCCTTCAGTGTTTCAAGAAGATCCTGGTGGTGGATGGATTTGAGAACGGATAGACGATTTTTAATAAACCGTTCACCAAACCTTTGATCAGTTGCTCCAGCAATGCTTCTTCTGTTAATGTATTCAAAAACTTTATGATCCAAATTCTCATAACCCGATTCATTCTGCTGAAATGATGATAGGTGGCGAAGTCTGTGGATAACTTCAAGTTGCAGGGCTTTATCTGTGGGCTCCAGAATTTGTTTGATATTGGGATCGGGATCAAAGGATAAAATAAGTCTTCTATCTGAAAGGGTTTTCGAAAAATCCATTACCTTCAGTGCCTGATTGAAATTTTTCGGTCCAAGATCAAAAACAGCCACATGTCGAATTTGCGGACGTTGTTCCAATAGAGCGGTGAGCATATAACCCAATCCCATCCCAATGAGAACTACAACACCGGTGGAGTCTTCCGGAACTAAATTGAGAGCTTCTGAAACTTCAGTGTCAGGTTTATCCAGATTATGCAGGTTTACTTCAACGCCTTCAGCACTAAGGACACGCAAATTAGGCTGTCCATTGGGCGCCAAAAACAATTCTCCCTTGGGCTCGCAGCCATGATTAATTATAAATGACCAAATATGGGGGTGGTATTTTTTTAGCAGATTCAAGTTGGATTGATAATAATCGGGGAGTTCAGTTGGCATATTAATGTAATCCTTATGTATATTGATCTTCATTCATAAATATTCGGATTGGTAATGTAAGTGTTTGCAAAGTGCCTTATATTTCCCTGTTTGGACGGAAAAAGTATTCAAAATCTATGTGAGCATGCCAAAACAGGTGAAAAATGGAGTGCTATCCGGATATTTACCGTCATTCGTAAATTTTCGGTATGGTTTACCTTTGTCTTGGACAATAAAGCAAAAATGGAGCCACAATAAATATAAAATTGATTAAAACAATCAATGATTAGAGAATTTTAGCATTTCAGCATTAACCATTCGTTATAATTTGATAATCAACGGAGCAGGCTTGAATTGTTAGACCCCGAATTTTTAAGCAAATATAATGCTTATGCCAAAAAAATGTATTAATAATGAAATCCTAACGTGTTACCCCCAATAAAGCAACCCTGACATCGATTTCCCAGAAATCAATATAAAAAATTGAGCATTGACTTGAAGTTAAAGTTTTTGTTTAATATTCCGATATAGAATATGTTATATTAGAAAAATAACTCATGAGTCGTAAGTTCTCACTCTTCATATTTGATGTGCAGTTAAAAAAGTTTCAGGACCACATTATATAGTGGCAAATCAGAAAACTTATGACGAACGATTAAATAAGAATACATTGGCGTTATTTGCATAGACCTGTTGAGAGTTCTTAACCCTTAAATATAGATAAAGCATTATTAGCCCAAGCAATTAAAAATTGCCGGAGCGAGGAGAAATCATGAGCCTTTCAGTCGGAGGACTTGCATCGGGTTTGGATACTGAAAATATAGTTTCTCAACTTTTAACCATTCAACAACAACCCATTACGCGACTTCAATCCCAGGAGGCTGATTACCAGCTTGAACTAACCACTTATGGGACCATCCAAGGATACCTTGATTCACTTTTGACGGCTGCGGAGGCATTTGATACCGAGGATGAGCTGGTCTCTTATACCGCTACTTCCGGGGATACGGACCTGTTCACGGTTACAGCCGATGAAGATGCCAGTTTTGGTTCATATAATGTGACGGTGCAGCAGCTTGCTGAAGCTCATAAACTCACCAGCATAGCTTTTGCCGATGAGGAAGCTGTGGGCGAAGGGACACTGCATATCAATGTGGGATCTGACAGTGTCACCGATATTGAGGTGTCCGCGACCGATACCATTGAGGATGTGGCCCAAAGCATAAATGATGCTGACGTCGGAGTACAGGCTGTTGTCATGTTTGACGGTACCGACTATTTTTTGACGTTAACCTCTGAAGAAACCGGTGCTGACAACGTCATTACCCTTACTGCCACTGAGGCTGGAACGATTCAGGGGGACCCTGAGAATAGCGATACCACTGGTCTCTCAAGACTGGTCTATGAAGAAGGAGTGACCACAAATCTTAGTAATACTAATTCACCTGTCGATGCGATCCTGACCGTTGACGGGGTGTCGGATATCCATAGGGATTCGAACACCATTGATGATGTGCTCCCGGGCTTAACACTGACCCTGAATACAGCTCCTGATGCTCCGGACAATCAATCAACCCTGACTGTGACCAGCAGTGCAAGCACTATTACCTCTAAAATTAATGCTTTTGTTAGCGCCTATAACCAAATGACTGGATTAATAGAAACTGCTCAGGCTTATAATTCAGATACGGGGGTTGCCGGTGTTTTGATGGGCGATGCCACCACCAACAGCATCCGCCATAGTTTGGAAGACATGATTTCTGATACGGTTTCAGGAATTACTTCCTTTAGCCGGTTGGAAGATTTGGGCATTGCCATGAATAGTGATGGTCAGCTCGAAGTTGATTCCGACACCCTGAACAGCGCATTGGAAGATAACTTTGATGATGTTATTCAGTTTTTTACCCAGACAACGGAAGGCTCCGAAGGTTTTGCCGTGCGTATGGTGGAAAAACTGAACGGAATCCTTGATGGTACAAGTGGTGTCTTGACTGCGAGGCAGGATGGTATTCAGGATAGCATTGACAATATTCAGGAACAGATTGAACGAAGCGAAACACGCTTGACTACTTGGGAAATTCGTACCAGGGCTCAGTTCAATTCCCTGGAATTGCTGCTTGCCCAGTATCAATCTACCGGGGATTATCTCAGCCAGCAGATTGCAAGCATGCAGAACTTGAACAGCTATATCGCCAAGAGATGATGAATTTGTCCCCCCCCTTGAGCTGAAGAAAACTCTGGGGGGGATGTTTTATTAACCAGATCAAACTTTTTGGGCCCAGGAATCAAGCTTTTCCATAACTGCATCAAAGGTGTCCATGGAAATATTCGGCAAACTACCCCCCAGTGCATCCGATGCCATCTGAAATCCTTTTTCAATGCCGGATTTAATCTCCGCCAGTTTTTCAGGGTCATTTCCCCCCAAGGAAATGGCCATTGCAACAATGCGATCAGACGTTTTTTCCACACCCCAATACCCATCCTCAGCAATTAAATCCTGTGCCTCAGCCTGGGTCATATTATTCAGATCAATGGATGTGTCTCCCGCCGCAATCTGGGTAGACAACCCCTGTTCCTTGAACGTATTAACAATCATTTGACGCACATCAGAAAAATTTGATGACACACGCCCGGATGTTTTGTTAACACTATAGGTGCCGGTTTCAGCAGGCTGGTTATTCAAAGAAAGGGTATCCCCGGAGAACGATGGTTTTTGTTCCGGGTTGTCCACCGTTTTTGTCTTTGGGGGGTATGATTCCTGGTTCTGGTAAACCTTGTGTTGGTTCAAGGTGGTTACATCGTTGATCATGTTTGTCTCCTTTGCCCACATTTATTTCGGGAGATTTTCCTGGGGTGGATTTAATTTCGTCCCTTTTGATTAATTCAAGATGCCATGGGGTCAGACGGGGTACCCGGGGTAGCTTGGCAGGAGTACCTTGACGTCTCATATCGACTTGATGATCCAGTCATCACAAATAGTCTTCACCTCCGATCCTCTTGGGAACCTGGCAGCATAAAAGCATAAAAAATATAATGTTTATAACATCGGCATGTTGGTGGAAATTCTTTAGAGAAATGGGATCTGGCTGATATAGATAATTCTTGAAGCGTTTTATGACTATGGAATTCCGGTTAAGAGACAGATGACACGAGTCGATAAAATAATAGGGACTTGATCACAAGATCGGCCAAATTGGTACCTTGTTTCTCCATAGTCATTATAGGTAACGATGAAAAAATCACCCGAAGCGCTGTCTTAAGTCTCTTAAACTCCTGATTGGGAATCTTGGGCTGGGGGATCAGGCTTGGCAGAGTGCAGAGCTATCCCGATAAGGTACTCTGTAGTTCTTTGATCATTTTATTAATGGTTTCAGCAAGGGAAGGAATATGTTGTTTGCAAACATCAAATATTACGTCTGCATCCATTTGAAAATAATGATGACTAATGATGTCACGCATGCCTTTGGCACTTTTCCAATCAACCTGAGAATACCGGGATAACAGCTTTTTGTCTGTAGTTTTGTCAAGGTTTTTTAAGGCTTCTCCAATTGCAATGAGTAACATGCGTATACTATCAAGTTTTTCCATGCCAGCTGGAGAGCCTGTAAAATCAACCACTTCTTTTACAGGCTCAAACCTCTGTAAAATGGTTTGTGCAGCTTGATAAATCTGCTTCATTATTTCCAGGGCAAGTTCCTTGTCATACATAAACAGCTTCCTTGTCGATTCTATTTTTCAAAAAGGCATTCATGTCATCCCGGTATCTTATAATGTCCACCTTTCTGTTAAACTTTTCTTCTAATTCTTGTTTTATGCCAATAAGATAAAATAAATCAGTTTTTCCGAGTTCAACAACAATATCTATATCACTTTCTGCTGTCATCTCGTCCCGTGCAGCTGAACCAAAAATACCCATTTTAAGGATGGTGTATCGTTCTTTTTTTTCCCCTTTAAATTGGTGCAGATGGAAAAGTATTTCATCTTTTTTAGTCATGATTTCCCTCGTATAACGTCTTAAATTATATATATAATATCTATTGTTTAATTCCATGTCAATGGTTGTCATATGGGGTCTGACCGAAAGCGCCGATTAAAACCGGTAAAGGATAGAGAATGAAAGCGTCTTATGGTGAAGGTTTAGCAAATCACACCAGCCTCGATTCATGCGGCAATTGCAGTAATGCAGTGGAGGGATCCGGGGTCTGAACCCGATAAGTTTTTGTAATTAGGGAATGCACCCGGGGCAAACCCTAAATAAGGAGTGAGTCCTAAATAACTTTCCTAACCCGGGAGTCCGAACGTCTAATCACATCAAGTTTTTTTGCCAAACGCTATTCAGGTATCAAAATTGCCTTATACAATGCCTCATACGCCCTTGCACTGTCATCCCAAGTAAACATCTGACCCATGGCCCGCTGCTGCATCCGGTCATACAAGGTCCGATGATCCAGATAAAGGCTTACAGCCTGTTTAAGCGCTCCATAACAGCTTTCAGCGTCCGGGTGGATGAAGCTTATGCCTGTGGCAGTATTTTCAGCTGTGTTTTGGGCTTTGTTTTCAGCTGTGCTAATGCCGGATATCGGTTGATTTGCGGCGCTTTGAGGCGAATTGTCCGTAGCTATATAATTTATTGCTGCCCCCCGGGGAGCATTTCCATGATCCCCATCAAGCCCCACAACCGTATCCTTCAATCCCCCGGTTGCACGGATAATGGGAAGTGTGCCATAGGCCAGGCTGTACAGCTGATTTAACCCGCAGGGCTCAAACAATGAGGGCATCATGAAAAAATCAGACCCGGCTTCAATCAAATGGGACAAAGCGTTGTCATACCCATTCACAAAACTCATCTTATGGGGATAACGGTTTTGCAGGTGATGAAGGCGGGAACCATAATTAAAATCACCGGAGCCAAGCAGGACCAGTTGCACTGGCACATCTTCGTACAATAAGCGTTCCAGTGCCGGGATGAGATAATCAAATCCCTTTTGTTCCACCAGCCGGGCGATGAGTCCAAGCAAAGGCACATCGCTGTTTTCCGGAAGGTTCATTTCAGCCTGGAGGGCTTTTTTGCAAAGGGCCTTACCCGCCATATCGTCTGCGGAAAACCCATGGGGAAGAAGGGGATCGGTGTCGGGGTTCCACTGGCTGTAATCACAACCGTTGAGAATCCCCGTAAAATGGTCTTTTCTCTGGTTTAGATAGTGCCACAGGCCATGGGAGGTTTCAGGCGCAAGCAGTTCCTGGCAATAGCCCGGACTGACAGCATTGACGGCATCGGCGTACATAATGCCGCACTTCAGCAGATTTAAAAGCCCGTGCTCTTCCATGAGTTCACTGGTAAACCGCTGGGGGAGAATGCCAAGGGCATCAACCCATACGGGATCAGATTTCCCCTGATAGGCCCCGTTATGCAAGGTTAATATGGATTTTACCTTTGCCATGCCGGGATGGTAGGCATAGTGTTCTTTTAGATAATAGGGGGCAAGGGCGGTCTGCCAGTCATTACAGTGCACCACATCTGGTATCCATTTTTCATAAAGGCATTGCTCCAGTGCCGCCTTGCACAGAAAGGCAAACCGGAGGGGGTTGTCCGGGTAGGCATAGGAACCGTCATCATAGATGCCGTCCCGGCTGAAAAAATCGTGGTGCTCAAGCAGCCGCACCCCAATGCCTTGAACAGAAATAGAGTGTACAAGGCATCCATACCGGTCCCGGTGGTTGAGGTTAAAATAGAGAGAGTTGTTTTTTATCTCCACAGTCCGGCCAGGGGTTTGCTGGTTTGCATCTGGCATTTTAATAGCGTGTGAACCGTCTGAGGAGGGGAGATGGGCAGGGCAGGTCTCAGACATGGGGAGAGGCAGTACAACCTGTTTATATTTTGGCAGAATGACCCTGACGTCATGCCCTGCAGCAATAAGGGCTTTGGGCAGTGCAAGGGCGAAATCAGCCAGCCCACCGGTTTTTATAATGCCGTCCATCTCCGCTGTGATCATCAATATTTTCATCAATAAAACTCCAGAATTCTCATCGTTTAAGCGCCAGCATCTTCCATCAGTTAAACCCCACCATGGCCCCTTTGGGAATCACCACAATACCGCCATCGGAGACCTGGAATCGCTGTCTGTCAAGCTCGGGATTTTCTCCGATCACCGTTCCGTCAGCCACGGTTACCTCCTGATCCAGGATGGCTTTTTTAATGCGGCACCCTTTGCCAATGTCGGTATTGCCCATTAACACAGATTGTTCAATGACAGAATGGCTGTGGATGTGGACCCTGGGTCCCAGAATACTCTGTTTTACAAGGGCACCACTGAGAATGCAACCGGCAGACACGGCAGAATTGACGGCATGGCCTGTTCTGTTTTCATAATCATGGACAAATTTGGCCGGGGGTACCGGGGGATGATAACTTCTCAGGGGCCAGTACCGGTTGTAAAGATCAAATGGGGGGGTGATGGAGATCAGATCCATGTTGGCTTCGTAATAGGCGTCCAGGGTGCCCACATCCCGCCAGTATCCCCTGGAAGTTTCGGGTTCTCCCCGGATGTTGTTGGTGGAAAAGTCATACACGTAAACATTGCCCCCGGGTACCAGCATGGGGATGATATTATGGCCGAAATCGTGTATGGAAGTTTCATCTTCGGCATCAAGCTGAAGATAGTTGACCAGGGTATCGGCATCAAACACATAGTTTCCCATTGAGGCCAGCACATGGGTGGGACGATGGGGCATGGTCTTGGGGCTGTGTTTGGGTTTTTCCTGAAACCCGATCATTTTACCGTTTTCATCCACCTCAATAATTCCAAATTGTCCTGCCTGCTCCACCGGTACCGGTATGGCAGCCACGGTAAGCTCTGCTGACTTGCTCCGATGATAATCAACCATCTGACGCACATCCATTTTATAGATATGATCCCCGCCAAATACGCACACCACTTCAGGGTCCTGGGATTCAATGAGATTCAGGTTTTGGTAAATGGCGTCCGCCGTGCCCTTGTACCAGTGTTTACCCGTTCGCATCTGGGCCGGGATGGGATCAATAAATCTTCCGGTAAGTCCGGTTATCTGCCATGCCTGGCTTAAATGTTTCATCAGGGAGTGTGATTTAAACTGGGTGAGTACATAAATCTGGAGAATGTCAGAATTAACAAAATTGTTTAAAACAAAGTCAACAATCCGATAACCACCGCCAAAGGGAACAGCGGGTTTAGCCCTGAGACTTGTGAAGGGATACAGACGAGTCCCTTCCCCGCCTGCCAGAATCATGGAAAGAATGCCTGACAAAATGAACCTCCTTATGTTTGTGATCAGATTGGCCGATGTTATTATCAACACCCATTCTTCATTAAATTAAATCGAATATTCTAAGGTGTTCAACTCAACAAAGTCAAGACATTGAGCAATTTTCGGCATTAGAATCGAGTTTGAAATTTCCGGGAATGCTTTTAGTTTTGAATATTTATGCCATTTTCATTGTTCCTTGTATGAGCAGGCCGACATGACCGTTATAACACTGGACCTGGATAAAATTGTTTGTTATCCTCTAATGTTTCAGGGATAAAACAAAATTTTGAAGAAAAATAACTGATGGTGGCTGCAGATATGGTTACACCCCAGAATTCAGCAACAAAGTTATACCTTTCAATGATGGCAGTGCTCATTTATCTATGCTTCTTTTTGTGGGGTGCTCCGGTTTGTGAGGCTAAAACCAAAGGTGTTGAAAATGCAGGAATCGACATCCAGCAATTGCTGACCTCCCAGGAAAAGGACTGGCTTTCTCAGCATCCCGTCATCCGTATGGCAGGACCCAGGGCCTTTCCCCCATTTCATTATTATAATGCAGATGGCACCTTGCAGGGTATGGCAGCTGATTATATATCTTTTGTTTTTGATAAACTTGGGATTCAGTTGACCCTTCAACCCAACCTTTCCTGGCCCCAGGTGCTCCATGGCGCACAAAATAAAACCATTGATTTGATCGCCTGTTCTGCAAAAACCGTTGATCGGCAGGCCTATCTGGAATTTACAAAGCCCTATCTTTCGTTTCCCCTGGTGATCATTGCCAGAATCAAAGCCCCGTTCATGGGGGGACTTCAGGACCTTCATGGGAAAAAAGTCGCCTTTGTGAAAGGAGCGGCTGCCTTTGAACGGGTCTCTACTGAGAATATATCAGTTACCCCCTATTTTGTAAAAACGCCCCTGGAAGCGCTGGAGGCCGTTTCCTTTGGTCAGGCCGAGGCCCACATCGATAACCTGGCGGCAGCAACTTACCTTATACAAACACAGGGAATGAATAATTTGAAAGTTGCAGCCCCTGCTGCTTCGGAAAATTATCATTTGTACATGGCTGTTCGCAAGGACTGGCATCCACTGATCTTAATTATTAATAAAATTCTGGACAATATGCCGCAACAGCGGATCATGGACATCCGCAACAGGTGGTTGAACGTAAATAATGATATTGTTTTTTCCAGAACAACGGTGATGAAATGGTTCATGGGGTTACTGCTTGTTGTTACTTTGATTTTTTCCATTATTTTGCTGTGTAACCGACGTCTGTGCAGGGAGGTGAAAGAACGGCAGCGCGCCCAAAAGGCGCTCCTGGAAAGTCAATATGAATTAACACAGCGCACCGAAATGCTCTCTTCGATTTTTGAAACCGCCGCCGAAGGGATCTGTGTCTGCCTTAATATTGACGAATTTCCCTTTGTCTTTTTTTCCCACTGGAACTGCAAAATGGAGGTCTTGACCGGCTATACCATGGCCGAGATCAATGAACTGGGCTGGTACCAAACCCTGTATCCCGATGAAGAACTCAGAAAAAAGGCCATTGCCCGGATGGTTGGTATGCGGCAAGGGGATAATCTCAGCACGGAATCATGGGAGATTGTTACCAAAAATGGCATCAAAAAACAAATTAGTATTTCCACCTCCATTTTAAAGGCCATGGAGGACAGGGTGTTTGTGCTGGCCATCATGCATGATATCACTGAAAAAATCCAATTGGAACATCAATTGCGTCAGTCTCATAAGATGGAGGCGGTGGGCACTCTTTCCGGCGGAATGGCCCATGAGTTTAACAATATCCTTGGCATTATCCTTGGCAATGTTGAACTTGCCATGGCGGATATCCCGGAATGGAGTTCCTCACATACCTTTTTGTCCGAAGTTCGTAAGGCAAGCCTGCGGGGAAGGGATGTGGTCCGGCAGCTGCTCAGTTTCAGTCGTAAAACCTCCCATAAGAAAAATCCCGTGGATATACGCTTCTGTGTGCAGGAGACGATTAAATTATTACGGGCATCCATCCCCACCCAGATTCAGTTCACCGAAAATATCACCTCACACCGTCATACCATCATGGCAGATCAGACCCAGATACAGCAGATGCTCATTAATTTGTGCAATAACGCTGCCCATGCCATGGAAAACAATGGCGGGGTTCTGGAAATTGGCCTGCACAACAAGACCATTACCCAACCGGAGTCCTTTCTGGGGCAAATCCAGCAACCGGGGGAATATCTTCAATTGACTGTATCCGATACCGGGCACGGGATGTCCGATGATATCATAGAGTATGTTTTTGATCCTTTTTTCACCACAAAGGTCGTGGATAAAGGCACCGGTATGGGGCTTGCTGTGGTTCACGGCATCGTCAACGGGCATGACGGGTTTATCAAAGTAAAGAGTGAGCCCGGCCAGGGCAGCACTTTTTTTATTTATTTTCCCATCACCGAAGTTTTGCCCCATGCGGTTGAAAAAATAGATACGGTTTTGCCCACTGGCAGTGAAACTATCCTGCTGGTGGATGATGAATCGGCTATGGTTCAAATGAATTGTCTGCGACTGCAGAAACTTGGATACGAGGTGGAGGGTTCCACTGATTCCGAGGAAGCATTACAACTGTTTAAAGCCCATTCCCATAAGTTTGACCTTGTCATCACGGATATGTCAATGCCATGCATGACAGGGGAACAGCTGATCCTGGCATTAATGGAGATTGAGCCGGATATCAAAACCATTATCTGCACTGGATACAGTAAAAAACTTGATAAAAAATCAGCCTTTGCCATGGGTGCTTGTGACTACATTATGAAGCCCATGGATTTAAGTCTGCTGGCAGAAACCGTTCGTAATGTGCTTGATACCCCGCCACCCTCAAAAAGGATTCCCTTACGCCCATGATTAAATTTATTCACACGGCGGACATACATCTGGATAGTCCATTGAAAGGGCTTGAAATCCACGACGATGCCCCGGTTGACGATATTCGGGGGGCCACCCGCAGGGCCTTTGATAATCTGGTTGAACTGGCTGTGGAAGAGGATGTGGATTTTATCCTCATTGCAGGAGATCTGTATGATGGTGACTGGAAGGATTACAACACCGGTCTTTTCTTTGTTTCACGCATGGGGCGATTGTCCCGGGCCGGTATCCGGGTGTTTATTGTGTCCGGCAATCACGATGCCGCAAGTCAGATCACAAAGGCCATGCCCCTGCCGGATAATGTAACGGTTTTTGGCCATGGAAAACCTCACTCCGTGACACTGGATGACCTTGGCGTTATTATCCATGGGCAAAGCTATGGATTTCGGGCTGTCACCGACAACCTTGCCGCTCAATATCCTTTCTGTGATGCCCATTATTTTAATATTGGGATGCTTCATACCTCTTTAACCGGCCGTGAGGGCCATGAATCCTACGCCCCCTGTTCCCTGGATGACCTCAAATCAAAGGGCTATGATTACTGGGCACTTGGACATATTCACCGACGGGAGACCGTTTCCACAGATCCCTGGATGGTTTTTTCGGGAAATCCCCAGGGACGTCATATCAGAGAAACCGGACCCAAAGGGGTAAATGTGGTGACCGTGGAAGATGGGCGCGTAACCGAGGTGCTGTTCCATGAACTTGACGTGCTGCGCTGGGGGCACTGCCTGGTGGACCTGTCTGAATGCGACACCCCGGAAATTGTTCATGATACCGTTCGCCAGGCCTTTGAACAGGAACGGGATTTGGCCGATGGCAGGCCCCTTGCCCTGCGTCTGGAATTGACCGGTGCCTGCCCCGTCCATGGACTGCTGTTGGAAGGTATCATCCCATGGACCGAAGAATTCCGGGGTATTGCCGCCACTTTTGGCGATGTGTGGCTGGAAAAAGTGAAATTTCGGACCTGTCGTAAACTTAATTCCAATTCAAGCAAGGGAGCCACAGCACCTATTTTGGGCCTGGTACATGCCATAGAACAATTAAAACTTGATCAGGAACTGGATAAAGACAGCCTGTCTGATCTGGTGCCCGAGGTGGCTGTGTTAAAAACTAAGCTTCCCGCCGAGATCTACGCCGATGCGGAGGACTTTCTGGATTCATCCACACACAATGTTTCCGCACTGTGCCGGGAGGTGCAGGAAATATTGATTGCCCGCCTGCTTGCCCACGGAGATGGCAGATGAAGATTAAACAATTACACCTGAAGGCCATTGGTCCTTTTTCCGACCGGGTGCTTGACTTTGGTACTTCCGCCCTTGGCCTTCACATTGTTTTTGGTGCCAACGAGGCGGGAAAGAGCAGTTCACTCAGGGCATTAAAGGCGTTGCTGTTCGGTTTTCCTCAGCAAACCCCGGATAATTTTATTCACAGCTATGATCAATTGCGGGTGGGGGGATGCCTTGAAAACAGTTCGGGAGAACAAATTTGTTTTCAACGTCGTAAAAAACGAAAGGGTGACCTCATTGATGAAGCGGGCAATGTCCTTGATGACGGTGCATTATCCTCTTTTTTACCGGGGCTGGAACCGGCTCTGTTTGAATCTCTTTACGGCATTGATCATGATACCCTGGTGCAGGGGGGGGAAGAGATTCTTGCTCGTAAGGGGGATGTGGGGCAGGCCTTGTTTGCCGCTGGTGCCGGTATATCTTCCCTTGGGGCGGTGATTGAGGATCTGGAAAAAGAATCCATGGCTCTTTTTAAGCCAGCTGGAACAAAGCCCGAGATCAACCAGGCCGTCAGACGATTCAAAGATTTAAAAAAAGAACTCCGGAGTGCCACCCTGTCCTCCCGGGAATGGACAGTGCATCAAAAAAATCTCAAGACTGCCATGGCAAAACGCAGTGATCTGGAAAAAGAGCGAGATGAAAATAATAAAGAATTGCAGGCACTGGAACGCTTAACTCAGGCAATCCCCGAGCTTGCCACCCTTAACTCCCGTCAGGAACAGCTTCAAGCCCTGGGACCCGTGGTGACCCTGCCCCCTGATTTTGTCCAAAGACACCAGCAGGTAAGTCAAGACATGCGCGAAGCCAGCAAACAGCTGGATCAGGATACCCGGCGACTCCATGAGCTGGAAACAAGATACAAAGCCATATCCCTGAATATGTCTTTGTTGAACCAGGCAGGGCTGGTTGATGATTTTCATCAGCGCCTTGGGGAATATCGAAAGGGCCAGAAGGACAGGCCGGAACGAAACGGCATGCGCATCAGTCTTAAAAGGGAAGCTGCCTTTCTTTTGCAGCAGGTGCGGCCAGACCTAAGCCTGGACGATGTGGAAACCTTGCGTCCGGTGATTGCAAGAAAAAGAACGGTGCAGACATTAACCACAACCCATCAGGCCATCATCCAGCGTTTGAACCAGGCAGAAAAATCGCGTAAGCGTGCGGATCAGGAGAGAGGGGTAGCGGCCACAAAACTTGCAGGACTTCCGGAAATAAAGGATGTTTCAGCCCTTGTTCAGGCCCTCAAGCCGGCCCACAGGGCAGGGGATCTTGATGCACAGCTGGAAAAAATGGCAGGGGAGGTGGTCCTTAATAAAACGGGGTGTGTATCCTCTCTTAAGCAGATGGGGCTTTGGACCGGCGAACTTTCAGAGCTGATGGATCTTTCTTTACCCCTTGCTGAAACCGTACAGGGTTTTGAAAAAGAATATGCCCTCATTGCAGATGACAGACGGGGGATTGAAAATGATCGTAAAAAAGCAGAAAAAGAGCTCAAAAAAGTGCTTTCCCAGATAAAAAAGGCTGCCTATGCTGGAGATGTTCCCTCGGAAAGGCTGTTGACCCGAACCCGGGAAAAAAGGGAGCAGGGGTGGCAGCTTTTACGTCGACAATGGATTGAAAAGGAAGATATTACCAGAGAAAGCCTTGATTATGATGAGAATCGAGCCCTTCCCGAAGCCTATGAAACATATGTTTACAAAGCCGATCACATGGCGGATCGCCTGCGTCGGGAGGCGGAGCGGGTGGCAGGGGTGGCTGCGCTTTGTGCCCGGCAGGAGAGCCTTGAAGAGGCTCTGGCTGACAACGCAAAGGAATTTGCTGTGCTTGATCTTCGGGCAAAAGATTTACATGATGCCTGGATGGCGGTGTGGCATTTGTGTGGCATTACGCCTTTATCTCCCCGGGAGATGGGGGCATGGCTTTCAAAGATGGATCAGCTGCGTTTTAAAGTCGGAGACCTTGTTAAAAAAGAACATGATCTGGCAAGGGAATTGCGGCACAGAAAGACCTTAAAGCTGGCCATTGAAAAGGAACTTGGCCTGCTGGGGTGTGATGACACGGCCATGGGTGAACAATTGTCTCCGGTGGTGATGCAGGCTGAAACGGTTCTGGAAAAAATGACCACTCTGAAAAATAGCCATGAAACCTTGAAAGAACGCCTGGAAAATGCCGAAAAGGCTTTTTTACAGGCCGATGCTGACCTTCAATCGGCCCATCTGGACCTTGATGCATGGCAGGCACAGTGGGAAAAGGCATTGCTGGCGCTGGGGCTGAAGGAGTCGGTTTCCACCGCGGAAGCCATTGATCTTATTGAAACACTTAAGAATTGCTTTGATCGGTTAAAAGAGGCAGATGATCTGAAAAAACGCATTAACGGCATTGACCGGGATGCCCTGGCGCTCCAAAATGAATTCACGGAACTCGTCACCTGCCTTTGTCCGGATTTGCTGGGAATGCCCCTGGAAAAGGCCATTTTACACTTGCGCGATTTGCTGCACCAGGCACAAAAAGATGCCGTGGTACATGAAAAACTCTCCGAAGAACTCACGGCCTTGAAGGCGGATGTTGCCACGGCCAATTCTCTTTTACAAACGGCAGAGCAGCAGATGAAAACCCTTCTTGAAATTGCCCGGTGTGATGCCCCCGATGAACTTGCCACCGTCATGGAAAAATATCTGGAATCCCAGAGATTGCGGGAAAAGATATCCGATACCCAGGCCTTGCTGGCAAAGATCGGAGCTGGTGTGCCTGTGGATGAATTTATGACCCAGGCAGCAGCGGTTAATGCCGATGAACTGCCGGGGCGCATCAGTTCTCTTTTGCGGGATATTGATGAGCGCATTAACCCTGAAATAAATCGTATTTCCCAGATAATCGGTGAGGAAACGGTATTGCTTGCCGCCATGGACGGAAGTGATAGTGCGGCTGAAATTGCCGGGAAGATGGAACAGGAACTGTCCAGGATTAAACGTCTGTCAGAAAGATATGCCACCCTTCGCATGGCCGCCCGAATTTTACAGCAGGAAATTGAAAGGTACAGAGAAACCCACCAAGACCCGGTACTTAAAATGGCTTCCACCTATTTTAACACCCTTACCCTTGGCTCTTTTGCCGGTCTGCGCACTGATGTGGATGACAAGGGCGGCCCGGTGCTTGTGGGGGTGCGACCCGATGATTTTCGTTTGACAGTTGATAAGATGAGTGCCGGCACCCGGGATCAACTTTTCCTTGCGCTTCGCCTTGCCACCCTTGTGTGTCGCCTTGAAACCGCTGAGCCCATGCCCTTTATCGTGGATGATATTTTGATCAATTTTGATGATGACAGGTCCAAAGCCACCTTGTCTGTTCTAAGTGAACTGGCATTGAACAATCAGGTGATTGTTTTTACCCATCACCAGCGGATTGTGGAAGAAGCCCGGCAGATGAGCGCCGGAGGCGGTGTTCAGATCCATGAGTTGTGAATGAAGGTTGTTTGACAGTGGGAAATTTTGAAGAAAAGTAAGACAAAAAGCAGGACCTGATGATGTTTGATGTGCCGGGACAGTGTTGTGATGCTGTCCCGGCACACTTGCTTTATTCATCGGCCATTTGTTTCAGTTCATCCTGAATGGCTTTCAGCTCTGCTTCCAGTTGCTGGGCCCTGGCTGACAGTGATGCCTTGGTGGCCTGGGGGGGCGGTGTCTGCATCCAGGCAGCTCCTCGTCCCATTCCCATTCCCATGCCCCGTCGGGGGCGCTGGCATCCCTGTCTTCCCATGCCCCGTCCCTGACCATAACCCGGAGCATTCCATCCCATGTTGGTGGCACCGCCCGTATCCTGAGCATAGGTGCCGGTGCATTGTCCCATGCCTCGTCCGGTCATGGGGCCTTCATTCATTGGTCCTCTTTGATTAAATCCAGGCATAATATACCTCCTTGTCTGATATTGTTGTGACTTATGGTTTCACTGTTTTCCCGATCATCTGGCACCACAGCTTCCATTGCCTTTTCCACCGCCCATTCCACGGCCCCGGCCACCATCTTTTTTACGGCAACTGCCATCGCCCTTGCCGCCGCCAAGACCGCGCCCCTGTCTCTGCCCTTGACCGGTACCACGGCCTTGGCCCTGGCCGCCACCGTTTCCCTGTTCTGTGTCGTTGCCCGAAGGGGGCGTTTTGCGATTCTGTCCGTCTGTGTTATTGTTTTCAGACATGATATTACCTCCTGATGTGATTTGTGTATCCTCTGGGGCGGCCATGGCACCCCGTCGGTGTCTGTGCCTGCCCCCGGTATTGTCTTGTTTCCCGTGGTCGCCCCGGATTTCATAGCACCCCCCACTGACCTTGAGATGAAGTCCTTTTATAAGGGCTTTGGAAAGGGTGAATCGACCTGATCTGAGCACACGTCCAAAGGTTTGTCTGGAAACCCCCATCAATTTTGATGCCCGGATCTGATCAAGCCCTTCAAAGTCAATAAGTCGGATGGCTTCAAATTCCTCCAAAGAGAGGGTAACCTCTCCTTTTTCACCGACCTGTCTTGGTTTAAATCCACCAACGGTGGGTGGAGCATGTATGGTCCTGGGGTTTTTAGGCCTCGGCATGGGGTATCCTTATTATTGAAATTCAACATCCTTAAAATTCAACATGAAATAAAAGTAAAAACCAAATGAGCATTTGTTTATAATATAGGGGTGGTGAAATGATGTGTCAAGGAAAATAATGGTCATATGACCAAAAAAGATTGTAATACAATAGAGATCTAACAGGGGGGTGAAAAAAAGTGAAAACCACTTTTTAGTGCGCAATCAAGGCTAAGATTCAGGATACGGCATCGCCCGGAGCATTGCAGCTTTGGGGGGGGCGGTATAATACCATTTTGCTCCGCGTCTACGACCCTATATTTGTTGTGTCCGACAGGACATGTGGGTTATATGAAAAGGCAGCCTCCAAGGCAACCTTAGCAGAGCCGCCCCCCCGATGGGCAATAGGAACCGGACAATTGAGCTGTCTACAGTTCCGGTCCGGCCCATTGCCCGTCGGGGGGACGGCGGCATAATGCCATTTGGCTCCGCGTCTACGACCCATTATTCGTTGTGTCCGACGGGACATGCCCGTTATATCAATCCAGGAAAGACCCGTAAAGCCCAAGGCCATAGGCCACGCTTGTAAAGGCATCGGCGGTTCTTATCTTATCTTTTCCCATACGTTGTTCAAATAATTGCCGGATCAGGGGAATGTAAGAAGAACCGCCGGTTAGAAACACCACATCAATATCCTCAGCCGTTAACTGAGCCTGCTTTAATGTTGTATCCACACATGCGTTAATGGCCTTTACTTTTTCCCGGATGAATCCTTCGAACTCACTCCTGGATAAAAGCTCATCAATGCATATGCCGTAATCATTAAAATAGATGCGGGAGGATGGGGCCTGGGACAGTTCACATTTTGATGATTCAATGGACTGAAACAGCAGGTACCCATAGTTTGACTCGATAAGATTTTCCAGATTATCCAGAAGGGCCTGATCTTCATACCCTGCATTGACCTTGAGTTCTTTAATGTTTTTCAAGGTGGTGGGTAATCGAAGCTGGGGAATGAGGTGCCATTGGGTCAGCTTGCTGATGACAATGGGAGAAAGCCCGAAAAAATTGTCGCTCCATATGGATTTTACCCGTACATTCTTTCCGTAATATGCGGCTATTTTTTCCCGCATGATCTGGGAGTCAAATATATCCCCGCCAATGTAAACGCCTCCCACAGACAGAATATCCTTTTCTCTCTGGGTGTGGCTACCTGCCTTTTTTCCGGCTTTATGGATGGTAAAATCCGAACTGCCGCCCCCGAAATCTCCCACCAGCACCAGCTGTTCTTTGCCGTCCTCAATGGTGTTTTCATAGGCAAGAGCTGCGGCAATGGGCTCCAGCTGAAATGTGATGTTTTTAAATCCGGCAAGCTCTGCTGCCTGAACCAGTCTTTGTTGGGCAAGCGCGTCTTTTTGTGGATCTTCGGAAAAAATTACCGGTCGACCTAAAACCAGATCCGACACTTCCTGGTTGATAAGTTCCTGACCCCTTTCTTTCATGATTCTGAGAAAGATGGCGATCAAGGCTTCCAGGGTATATTGGGTACCGTAAATGGCGGTTTTATCAAATTCCGTGTCTGGAAGAAAAGTTTTGATGGACTGGATGTAGCGACCATCTGCCTCGTTTTCAATGTATTTTCTCACCCCTTCATGCCCGACATAGGCATTTGCTCGACCATTTTCCTTTAGAAAATAGAGAATGGATTTCAAAGAGTTGGAAATGGGATTGTTTCTGTCAACGTCCAGCAACGCCACATTGCCTTCTCTGTTTACGGACAATGCCGAATTGGATGTGCCAAAATCGATACCAAATATTGCAGACATGAGTAACCTTTTATGATAGATGTTTTATTCGTGATGAGCCGGTTTTTTCTGGCCGTTTTTCCGGGAAAGGGGGGACAGGCTTTGTTATTGAAGTTATCCATCACGGCTGGCATGAATCCCGAAACTTACCAAATAATGCCAATAATGAAAGCTTGATCCCATCCCCTTTTCTGGGTCGTGATCCTGAGTTTAAGGCTGTCAGCCTAAGTTAAAGCCGGGTAACATACACGAGAATCATAGGCATGTATAGTAAAATTTTGGACTTGTAGTTAAAATAAACCCCTGAAAGGAACCGGATAATGGCTGTTAAAAAAAAATACATGCTGGGGATCTCCGTGCTGGTCGTTATCCTTATTTTGTTTGGGATAACATACAACACCAGTCGGGTCATAACCGAACGTACCGTTGAAAGTCACCAGCAAAGCATTGCCACCGAACTTGCCAAAACCGTTGAACTGTGGTTGAAACAGCACATGAACATCATTGATGCCACGTCCATTGCATTGCAGGAAATTTCCATTGGCGAAACCCCCGAAACCAGACGGATTCTGCAGATGGCCACAAGGGCCGGCAATTTTGCCGATGTTTACATCGGACAGCCCAGCGGAGCCATTATTCTGGGTGGTGACTGGATTCCCCCCAAAGGGTATGATCCACGGATACGCCCCTGGTTTCGTAAGGCCGTCACCGAAAATCGCACGGCATTCACCAGCCCCTATCAGGATTTGACCACCATGAAAATGGTCATTGCCATTGCCAGACCTCTCTGGATTGAGAATAAATTTGCCGGTGTGCTCAGTTCCGACATCATCCTTGATACCCTTAAAAAGAATGTTCTGAACGCAAAGATCGGCATATCTGGCTATTCATTTATAATTGGTGGTGAGGGAACCATTCTGGTTCATCCGGATGCCGCTCTGGAGATGACAACAAAGTTTCAGGCGCTGAATCCTTCACTTTATAATGTTCTGGATCATTTTAAAAAAATCTCCACTGGTTCTTATCATTATGTGATGGATGGAACACAGATGATTCTGTCACATAGACGTTTGGCAGGCTCCGATTGGTATCTTTGCACAACGGTGGAAAAAAAAGAGGCCTATACCCTGGCAAAAAACACTGCCATGCTCTTTGCCATGGGGGTGGTGTTTAAAATTCTGGGCGTACTGGCCTTGTTAACGATTCTGGCAACCTTTGGCAGTGCCATTGCTTTTCTTATTGCAAAACGGCAGTTTAATATCATTGTCAATAACCACAAACGCCTTTTATCCGGTAAGGATGCAGACTTAAAAGATGAAATCACGCTTAGAAAAGAGATGGAAACCCGGTACCACACCATTTTTAATATGGCCACCAACGGTATTTTATTAAGCCGGGGAAATGTTTTCATGGAATGCAATCAAAAAGCGTCTGAGCTTCTTGGCATGGGACGTCGCAAAATTGTGGGGAAAACCATGCTTGACTTTTCGCCGGAAAGACAGCAGGACGGTAAAGAGAGCCGTTTTTCAATGCAGGTGATTAATCGCAACCTTATTTCAGACAGTCAGCAGAGCTTTAAATGGTTTTTCATCCGGGCAAATGGTACTCAGTTCCCGGCGGAGGTCAGTGTTAAATTGCTTCGGTTGGGTGATGACGTTATGACACTTTACAGTATCTGGGATATTTCCAAGCGGGAAAATGCAGAACATCAGCTGCGCCAGGCCCAGAAACTGGCGGCCATGGGGGAGATGATCAGTTCCATTGCCCACCAGTGGCGTCAGCCTTTGAATGCGCTTTCCACCTATGTAGCAAGTATTTTACCTGCATTTTATAATGATATGATCACCCGGTCCTTTGTGGAAAAACTGGTGGGGGAGGCCGATGCCCAGATTCAGTTCATGTCCTCCACCATCAATGATTTCCAGGAATATTTCAAACCCTCCCGGACCCAGAAGCCATTTGAGGTGTTTGCAACGGTGGACAGCGCGGTGAAACTCATGAAATCTCAGCTGAATCACAGTTCAGTTACGCTTACCATCCACAAAGACCCTGGCGAGGAAGATATTTTTGTTCTTGGGTATAAGAATGAATTTCTTCATGTGCTGGTGAATATTTTTGCCAATGCCAGGCATGCCATTGATGAGAAGCGGGTAACACTTGGTAAAGAAGAAGAAGGCCGTATTGATATCACCATAAAAAGAGACAATGTCGATAAAAAAGATGGTGCCTGTGTAACACTGATCATAAAGGATTCTGGAACCGGGGTACCGGGGCATCTGCTTGAAAAGGTTTTTACCCCTTATTTTACCACCAAAGGCACCGCCACCGGCACCGGCATCGGACTTTATATGGCAAAAATGATTGTGGAAAAAGAGATGAGAGGCAGTATCACCGTTGACAACCATTCAACGGGGGCTCAATTTACAATTACTTTGCCGCTTTTTGAGGGCCTTCTTCCATAAGCATCCGGCACACAAAGGACAATAAATGATTAATTTCAGTCACGCACAAGCAGACATTATTATCGTGGACGACGAACAATCAGAGCTGGACGCATACAGCTTTCTGCTGCAGGCCATGGGTGTAAAGCACATCAAAACAGTGCAAGACAGCAGGATTCTACTGGATGTCATGGCGGTGAGCTCCCATCCCATTGTTTTTCTGGATCTTAACATGCCCCATAAATCCGGAGAAGAAGTTTTGGCGGAAATAAGGCAGGAATATCCCCATGTGCCGGTGATTATCTGCACAGCAAATTCTGATATTTCCATGGCGGTGAAGTGTCTGAAACTGGGAGCCCATGATTACCTGGTTAAACCCATCAACATGAACAGCTTTGGCTCTGCCCTGCGAAATGCTTTGGAAATCGGATCTCTCAGAAATGAGATCATGACGCTCAAGGGAATTCCCAATGCTGCCCAGCTGAAATCTCCCCAGCATTTTTCTTCCATTATCACCCGTGATGCGGTGATGCACGGCATTTTTCACTACATTGAATCCATTGCCGGAAGCGGACAGCCGGTGCTGGTACTCGGGGAAACCGGTTCGGGTAAAGAGCTCATTGCAAAGGCCATACACGACGTCAGCAAGGTGCCGGGTGAATTTGTGGCAGTGGATGTGGCAGGCCTTGATGATACCCTGTTTTCCGATACCCTGTTTGGCCATGAAAAGGGTGCCTATACCGGGGCTGACAGCCATCGCTCGGGATTGATCGAACGGGCGGCCCAGGGAACTATTTTTCTGGATGAGATCGGCGATTTAAGCCGGGTGTCCCAGATAAAGCTGCTCCGATTGCTCCAGGAGGGTATTTATTATCCCCTGGGATGTGATACCCCCGTAAAATGCCAGGCACGCATTATCACCGCTGCCAACAGAGAATTGAATCAGTATGCTGTTAAAAATGATGAATTCAGGATGGATCTTTATTATCGGTTGAGTACGCATCTGATCCGCATTCCCCCATTAAGAGATCGCAAGGGAGATATTCCGTTACTGGCGGATCATTTGAAAAACCAGGCAGCCGAAAGTATGGGAAAAGAGATTCTAACCGTGGAAAAAGAATTGCTGACCCTGCTTGAAAATCATCCCTTTCCCGGCAATGTAAGGGAATTGAAAACCTACGTATACGATGCCGTTGCCCAGTGTCACACCGGGCAATTGTCCGAAGATACGGTGAAAGATCGGATTTCAAGTGAAAGAGGGGAGATTGCAGCATCCTTTTCAGCCAGCAGTGATGGATTTACCCTGGCCTCGTTTTTTGGCCATTTTCCCACCCTGGCTGAATTAACAGAATATGCCATTGACAGTGCCCTTGAAAGCGCCAACTATAATCAGAGTAAAGCTGCAGTTTTACTTGGGATTTCCAAACAGGCGTTGAGCAAACGTCTTCAAAAACGAAAAAATCGTGTATCTGCATCAATGGAGTAATTGTACCGACCTCAAAGTTCTGTCCCCTCCCCAGATTCCATGTTCTGTTCATTTCCCCCATTTTCTGAAAAATTCGCCTGTCCATGGTCAATAAAAGGAGATATGGTCAATTAAAGTTGACTCCATGCATTGACTTTGCCTGTAAAAACAGATCTTAGCACTACCGCAACATTTTCATGATCCCCCTTGTCTGAAAGGGATTCTAAAGCGTGTTTTCTAACCTTTCGACAATCGATTGTTCGTGAAACAAGAAAAACGTCGCTGTAGTATTCGGGACTTCCTTATAATAAAATTACCCACTCTTGCATGCGGCACTTTGGGGCGGAGTTTTATATAATTGACATGATACAACGAAGATTGAAAATGGCAATATACCGCCCCCAAGGGGCATCCCATCCGTCCCCGGACCGTCGGTCCATTTTTCCTTGGGTCCGAATGGGCCGGATGGGGTGCCCCTTGGGGGCGCTGCTGTCGCTATCTTCACATAACCCTTCTGGCTCTAAGCACCAGCCACAGCGAATAATTAAAAAAATAGGTGCTGTTAAAACCCACCCCCTTTTCCCCTGTCGGTCGTTTGGTACGAAATTTGCTTTTACTCTCCCTGAATCATGGCATTCAATGAACATTGATCGTAGCGAAGGACTTTCTGGTATGGCACCGTGCCTGTGGAATTCATTGTTAAGCTTGGATTCCATGGTTTTCTTGTATTTCCCCAGGTACATCCGGTGTCAGGAAACGGGTCTGGTTAATTTCCGGGCAGATGAAGCTGCAACCAGATCCAGAAAAACTTTTACTCAAATGGAGAAAAGATTCATGGACAGAAAAATGTTTTGGAAGAGATGTGTGGGTACGATGGCGCTGGCCGTTGGCATGATATGTTTAACTTCCGGGCCGTCGGCTTTTGCAGCTGATCAAGTTGTTAAAATAGGTAATATCATTCCTTTGTCCGGCCCGTCTGCCACGGTGGGTGCCCAAGGCAAAAATGCAAGGGAGATGGCGGTGGCAGAAATCAATGCTGCAGGCGGAATTGCCTCCCTTGGCGGGGCAAAATTGGAATTAATTTATGCGGATTCAGAATCCAAACCGGAAAAAGGTGTGGGAGAAGCAGAACGTCTGATCAACACAGAAAAAGTAAACGTGTTAACCGGATGCTGGAATTCTTCGGTTACCTATCCCACCTCCGCCGTGGCGGAACGGTATGGCGTTCCCTTTCTGGTGCCGGTTTCCGTTGCCGACAAAATCACCGAGCAGGGTTTTAAAAATGTGTTTCGCATTGCTGCTAAGGATTCATGGTGGACAAGAGATCAATTTTCCTTTCTCAAGGACATGTCCGCTGAGTTTAATACGGAAATTAAAAAACTTGCCTTTGTGTATGAAAATGGTGACTGGGGGCAGGGCATTGCCGGTAACTGGGTAAAGCTTGCCAAGGAAGCCGGATACGAAGTTGTGTTAAATGAACCCTATCCATCCACCACAACGGATTTAAGCCCGGTTGTTCAGAAAATAAAACGTGCACGGCCAGACGTGCTTATGCTGGTTTCCAATGCCGCCGATGCCATTTTGATCACCAATACCCTGGCAGAGTACCGGGTGAAGTTAAAAGCCATTATCTCCTCCGGCGGTGGCCATGCAGATCCTTCTTTTATCAATGCCACCGGCAAAAGCGCCCAGTATTTATTTGACATTGTTGAGTGGGAAACAGATGTGAATAAACCAGGTGCCAAAGAAGCCAACGAAAAGTACAAAAAACAATATGGACAGAATCTCACCGGTGAGGCAGTGGATGCCTATCTTGCCATGTACATCATTAAAGATGCCCTGGAACGGGCCGCCAGCCTGGACCCTGAAAAAATCAGACAGGCTCTTGCAACCACTCAGTTGACCGATGGCCCCGGGATGATCGTGGGTTACGACAAGGTGGCCTTTGACGAAAAAGGTCAGAACAAAGAAGCCTCTCTTGTCATGGTTCAGATAAACGATGTGGGTAAGGGCCTTGAGCGCATCAGCGTATGGCCCAAATCCGCCCGTCGTGCCGGATATACCCCTGTATTCCCCAAGCCCTGATATTTTGTTTCAATGATTGTTGACTGATATTATTTCGGGCTTGCTCACAACATGGGCCACCCGTCACAGTTGGCGGGCCAACGGGATCAGGCTTGTGTTATTGTACTTTGGACAAGACTCTATATTTAGAGAAAAACACCAACCATAATGTCAATAACGCAAGCCTTACCCACCCCAAATAGGCCCAGGTTGTGGCCAAGCCCATTATTTCTTATCAGGGATATGTGCATGAAGCATATTCCTGATGCATCTCTTTAATGCATGTCTGGAGGCTTTTAAATGCTCTATTTTATTGAAGACACCATCAACGGCATTCTCATGGGGTCCATCTATGGATTGACGGCCCTGGGACTGACCATTATTTTTGGTGTACTGAAAGTGATCAATTTTGCCCATGGATCATTGTTGATGGTGGGGATGTATGTGGCTTACTGGGCGGTAACACTATCTGGAATGCATCCGTACCTGGCCCTGGTGATTGTCATTCCTGCCATGTTTCTGTTCGGGTATCTGCTTCAAGATATCGTTATCAAACCCATTTTCAAAGCAGAGAAAGATGTGCGGGAACCGGTGACTGTGATCATCGTCACCACTGGAATCTGGTATATCCTGGACAACCTTGCTCTTCTTGTTTTTGGTCCTCAGTATCGCACAATTCAGGACAATCCCTTGCGGGGTAAAATGTTTGAACTGGGTGAAATGCTGATTTCCGCACCCAAGTTTTGGGGATTTGTCATTGCCGTTGCTACTGCAGCCGCTGTGTATTATTTTTTTCAATATACCCGTCTGGGCCGGGCCATACGTGCCACCAGTCTGGACAGGGATGCCGCAAGCCTTGCCGGCATCAATCAATACAAAATCTATAACATTGCCTTTGGTATCGGTACGGCGGTTTCCGGTATTGCTGCCATTACATTGATTCCCTTTTATAACACCTTTCCCACGGTGGGGGTCTCCTTTGATATCAAAGGATTCATCATTGTGGTTCTGGGAGGGCTTGGCAGCATTGGTGGTGCCATTGTCGGGGGCATAATTGTGGGGCTGATTGAGTCGGTGGGTCCGCAGTTCATGACGGCCACCTGGACAGAGGCCATTGTTTACGGACTGTTTCTGCTCGTACTGTTTGTTAAACCCTCAGGACTGTTTGGAGAAAAAAATGACTGGTAATGAAACCCTTGCCCCTTCGGATAACCCCTCCGGCGGTACTGCCGGGCCTTCAAGCCTGCCGGGCAGTAAAATGGCAGACCAGGGGTTTACCCCACAAAAAAAAATTGAAGGGCTGTCCCTTCTGGCTGTGTTGCTCATTGCCTTTGGACTGCCCCTGGTCGTGACAAGTCCCACCTACCTTCACATTGTGATTCTGATTTATTTTTATGCATATTTAACCAGTTCCTGGAACATGGTGGGCGGGTTTGCAGGGGTATTACCCCTGGGACATGCTGTTTTCATCGGTACCGGTGCTTATACTTCCACCATTTTATCTTTGCAGTATGGGATTTCTCCCTGGATCGGGATGCTTGTGGGCGGTGTACTTTCCATGGGTATCGGGGTGCTCATTGGTCTTCCCACCTTTAAAATGCGGGGGGCCTATTTTGCCCTTGCCACCATTGCCTTTGCCGAAGGCATGAGAGTGATGGTGGAAAACCTTGACTACCTGGGTCCCTTTAATCTCAATGGTCCCCGGGGACTTCAGATTCCCCCCTTGGATTTTGGTTTTGTTAATTTCATGTTCAGGGGAAAGGAGCCGTACTATTATATTATTTTGATCATGCTCATCGGGGTGCTTGGCCTTACCTGGATTATTTCCCGATCCAAGCTGGGATATTACCTCAATGCCGGTGGTGAAGAACCCGAAGCCGCCATGGCTCTGGGGGTGAACGTAGCCCGGGCCAAGCTGATTGCCATGGCCATGAGTTCTTTTTTAACGGCCCTTGCCGGTACCTTTTATGCCCAGTTTTCCCTTTTTATCCATCCCAAGAGTATCATATCCCTGGATCTTTCCTTTGAAATCGCCTTTATTGCCCTCATTGGTGGCCGGGGTTCCATTGCTGGTCCACTGTTAGGAGCGCTTTTGCTTCGCCCGGTGAGTGATTTTTCACGCATTTATTTTGGAGATGTGTTTCCCGGACTTCATCTGGTTATTTTTGGCGTTATTCTGATTCTGGTTATGATTTATCAACCAAGAGGCATTCAGGAACCGCTGACCCGTTTTTATTACAGGATGCTTGATCGGTTAACGAAAAAAGACCAGACAAAGGAGGGGGCATGAAGATACTGGAAGTGGAAAAAATGGTGATGCGTTTCGGGGGACTTACCGCTGTGGATTCCCTGGATTTAAGCATTGAAGACGGCGAAATCCTGGGTCTTATAGGTCCCAATGGTGCCGGAAAATCCACGGCATTCAACTGCATTGCCGGGGTTCACCCTCCCACGGAAGGAACCATTAAATTCAACGGGGAAGTCACCAATAACCAGAGGCCCTGGGATCTTTGCAAAAAAGGGCTTGCCAGGACCTTTCAGATTGTTAAACCCTTTGCATCCAAAAGTGTGCTTTACAATGTCACGGTGGGAGCCTTTGCCACCACGGATAAAAGAGCCGAGGCAGAGGAAAAAGCCATTGCCGTACTGGAGTCCCTTCATTTTGAAAATAAAAAGGATTTGAGATCCGGTGCCCTGACCATTGCCGATCGAAAACGATTGGAGATTGCCCGGGCCCTGGCCACAAACCCCAAACTGCTTTTGCTCGACGAGGTAATGGCCGGGCTTCGACCGGGGGAGGTGGATGAACTGGTAGAGATCATCCAGGGTCTTCGAAAGTCTGGTGTCACCATTTTTGTGATTGAGCATATCATGCGGGCTATCATGGCTCTTTCGGACAGAATCGTTGTTATTCAGTTTGGTAAAAAAATAGCCGAAGGCACCCCCGGCGAAATCGCTTCCAATGAAAATGTTATCAAAGCGTACTTAGGAGAAGAGTATGGCACTGCTTGAAATCAATGATATTGATGTGTTCTATGGGGATGTGCAGGTTGTTTTTGATCTTTCCCTCAAGATCAACGAAGGCGAAGTGGTCAGCATCATCGGCGGTAATGGTGCCGGTAAATCCACGCTATTAAGAACCATTTCCGGGTTGCTCCAGCCAGCAAAGGGAAGCATCACCTTTGACGGTCATCCGGTGCATGCCCTGCCGCCGGAGGAAATTGTCAACCACGGCATCATTCACGTGCCCGAGGGCAGGCGATTGTTCTCATTGATGAACATCAAGGATAACCTTATTGTGGGGGCTTATAACCCCAGGGCCCGCCAGCATGAGGCCAAAACCCTTGACTATGTTTACGATCTTCTGCCCCGCCTGAAAGAGCGTTCTTCCCAGATTGCCATGACCTTGTCCGGGGGTGAGCAGCAGATGGTGGCCATTGGCAGGGGGTTAATGGGAATGCCCAGGATATTGATGCTCGATGAACCCTCCCTGGGGCTGGCACCGGTATTGATTAAGGAAATTTTTGAAACCGTGCGGGAGATTGCCGATCAGGGCACCACGGTTTTAATGGTGGAACAGGATGTAAATCATTCATTAAGCCTGAGTGATCGGGGATATGTGTTGGAGCATGGCCGTATAGCCATGGAGGGCCCGGCCAAAGAACTTCTGGGCGATCCTCATATCAAAGAGGCTTACCTTGGCATTTGAACCCATTCATCATGTTGTGACCAAGCCCTCACGTTACACTGCGCGGGTATCCCCAGAGTCGTCGATGCTATGACCATCCCCCCTGGTTTACATCCCGTCTGCCGGGTTTTACGCAGCTTTGCATAAGGCCCGGTTTTTTATTTTCTTGTCATCGGCGATAACCTGAAAGGCAGCCGGAGCTGCGTACGGATCGCTTTGTGCAGGCGTACTGACAACAACCTTTACTGCCTCCCCGGGGCTTTTGCTCAAGATTCACAATAGAAACAACAAAAATGTCATCGAAAATTATCGACTGCAGAACGTTTTTTCGAAAGCAGGCGGCAACAGATGCAAACAAACTTGATCCCTGGCTTCTACCCCGTTCTGGAATTTTTTCTACGGTGCCGCAATTTTTTACAATACTTTGGCTGAAAATCCTTTATAATAAGAAAGATGAAAGCCAAGACAGATGTCATATATTACAGGGACCCTGGCCTGCCCGGCATAGATATCTGCCGGGTGGCTCAAAGCCGCCACCACTTCCCAGAACATTTCCACGACGATCTGTACATTGTCAGCCTTATTCTGTCCGGGCACTGCTACTGCCTGGGAAAAGGCCGCCAGGACCAGGTCTCCGGCCCGGGGACCGTGACGCTGCTCAATCCCGGCCAGATTCACACCGGCGCCCCGGCCGACAACAGTCGTCTGGATTATGCCGTCTGCCACTTTTCCCTGGAGGCCATGGCCGATCTGGCCCATGAAGCCGATGGCCACTCCGAAGTAGAATTCACCGCAGCCCTTGTCAAGGATCCCCTGGCCTCCAAATTGCTGGCTCACCTGTTCAAGACCATGATGACCAGCCAGGACTGCCTTGAAAAAGAGGCACTGATGGTTTCTGCCGTCCATTTTATCCTCTCAAGGTACAGCCTTAAAGAAAAACGGGGGCATGGCCGCTTCCTGCACCACCATTCCGTGATCAGGGCCAGACAAATGCTGTCCGAATCACTGGACCAGAAACTTGGTCTTGAAAAGGTGGCCAAAAGCGTGGGCCTGAGCCGGTACCATTTTCTGCGCACCTTTAAAAAAGAGACCGGCCTCTCTCCCCATCTTTACCGAACACTTAAACGAGTGGAAGCTGCAAAACCCCTTCTGGCAAGGGGGATGCCCCCATCCCAAGTGGCCCTGGAGACCGGTTTTTCCGACCAGAGCCATTTTTCTAATACCTTCCGGCGTTATGTGGGTGCCACCCCGAAACAATACCTTATAAATAAATAGAGCATTTTTCTGCAATACGCTTTTTTCTGAATGGTATAGGCTCCCCTGGAATATGTATTTCGATGATCAAGCATCTAAAATCCAAGGAGAACCAAATGGAAAACGCAAGTGCAAAAAAAGTTCTGGGATATGGGTCTTTTATTGATTCACCCTTGCTGCCCTATGTAGCTCTGACTGCCACGGTCATCTTCTGGGGGGCATCCTTTCCGGCCACCCGTGTAGCGGTCAGCCTGCTTCATCCCCAGGCGGTGATGTTCTGCCGCATGGTGGTTGCCTGCCTGATCATGGCCCCTTTTGCAAGACAGCTCACCCCCCTGCTTCTTACGGGCAAGGATCTGAAGCTGATCATTCCCATGGTTCTGCTCCAGCCCTGCCTCTACTTTTTGCTTGAATCCAACGCCTTGACCCTGACCACTTCCTCCCAGGCCGGTGTTATCTCCGCCTCGGTCCCCATTTTGGTGGCCCTGGGTGCCTGGCTTTTTTTAAGTGAAAGGATGAATGCCAAGATTATCCTGGGCCTGCTTGTCTCGGTTGTGGGTGTGGTCATCCTGACCCTTGCAGGTAGGCCGGAACAGACCGGCGACAATCCCATACTCGGCAACTGCTTTGAATTCGCAGCTATGGCCTGTGCTTCGGGTAACATGTTGCTGGTCAAGGTGCTTAGCCGCAGGTACAACCCCTGGAGCCTCACCGGGATGCAGTTTCTGGCAGGCTTGATCTTCTTTTCCCCCGGTATCCGGTACATTGTTGCAGAACCCGGCATCCTGCTCCGCATGGACCTGATTGCCACGTTGTTCCTTCTGGGCGTATTTGCCTCTGTCGGGGCATTCGGCCTGTACAACTGGTCCATGAGCCGGATTCCGGCTTCCCGGGCCTCGGTATTCATCAATCTGGTTCCTGCGGTGGCGGTGTTGCTGGGATGGACACTGCTGGGAGAAACCCTGTCCCCGGGGCAAATCGCAGGTGCCCTGCTAGTGGGATTCGGCGTTTTTATCAGCCAGCGAAGATGAAAACAGTGCCTTCAGTACATCAAAGAATTAAGGCCTCAGCGCCTTGAACAGCCAACGATTCAATAATACGTAAATACGCTATCTTTGAATCCGGATGTATTTTCCCCAGGCAAAGTAGTGTACAGGCGCATGATGGGAAAAACATTCCTTGATTAAACGCCCTGGGCGGACCCGCATGCAGGGTGTTGTGGGGGCTGGGGGATTAAAACCCCCCGGCTACCCGATTATGTGGTTTATGCCTATAACGGTAAAGTCTCTATCATAGGGAACTTATGGAGATCTTTGTCCCAATTTGCTTTGCTGGAAATGAAAATGTGAGCTGTTGGAGTGATGGTGATATCACAATCAAGGCTTCCAGCAGGGACCACCAGAAGTTCACCTCCCATTTGAATATTTGGAAGTGCTGATCCACAAATTGAGCAAAATGATTTGTTGTGTTGAGTTGAAGCTAATGTAAAATGTGTGATTTTATCGTCTCCTGACAACCATTTCAATTTGGCAGTAGAAGAAAAAAGATTGGCTCCATGAGCTGAGCCTGTATCTTTTCGACACCGACTACAATGGCAAAGGTAAAAATTATCAAAATCACCTTCTATTTCGAAAGTGACCTCACCACAAAGGCATGATCCTGGCTTTATACTCATAGATTAAATTCCTCATGATTGTGATTTTAACTGCACTTCTCCCTTGAAGGTTTCAACATTGATTTGTAGCACCTTGAGCATCGGGTCATTAAATATTTGTGCCTTCACCTTGGTGGTGATGACAGAATCATCAAGATATTCTCCGGTGCTTTCTTTATGATGGTTTCCGGCACAGGCAGTCCTTATCAATCAAGCTGCCTGCCAATATCTTCAAAGGCATCCACGACCATTCCGGTTCCAATGGAAATTAACAGGATATCCTGGGCCACGCGCACGAAACGATGCCTTGGCGGTGGCGGCCCCAATTCCACAAGAATGCTTTGCGGAAGCGTATAGAAAATGACTTCCCTGGGAAGCGGTCGGCCTTTGCTCCATTTTTTTGCATGACCGTAGGGGATGCAGCGGTTGCCTTTCTTGACAAGGCCCGGCGGACAATGCCCCTTCCGAAACTGATTCGAATAATATTCGTGGATGAATCGCTGCTTTTGTTCATTGAAGTGGCCGCTCTTCTGGGCGTTATGCCCACTGTTATTGTAGGATTTCCCATGATTGGAACCCTTGTTGTCCGTTTTCCGTTCGCCCCTGGATTCCTGTGTATGCTTTTGGTCCTTTTTCCCGTGATTCCCCTCCGGCTTGCCTGCGAGTGCCGTGTTGGTTGAAAATATTACGGCACCTATGAGCGCCAGTGTAAGGCCTATCTGAAACATAAACCGCTGCATGATCTTAAACTCCTTTTTAGATTCTCAATATACTCGTTATATGGATTTCCTTGGGGCCTGACCGCTTCAATGGCTGTCATTCCATGGAGGTGGGAAACCTCCAATTGCTTGTCTGCAATTTAATCAAGCACCACGAGCGGTTCACGAACTGAACTCAGGATACTGTTGAAAATATCCAAAAACGAATTGTGCACAGATCAGCTCCTTTCTTAAAAATATGAGTATGGGAAAAAACAGTGCTTGCTCGCCGATTAAGAACAAATTTAAAGAGCCTCTACAATAGAATGATCGCGGCTTTTTGTCAAAGGTAGATAACATTTTTTACTGATGTATCTAATTTGATCATTGCAGGGATAGAATGTACGATCAATGATCTTGCTATTCCCCGCCATGAAGTGGTAACCGTACGAAGGGACGGGCTCCTTCCCCAATAACCATCCCTCCCGGGATACCCAGGAGCTTTATTGCTCCTGTGAGGTGATGGTGCTTTATGTGTTCAACAGTAAAGACGACCGGGTGGGGACTTTTTTGCCCATAAAACAGTGCTGGCCACGGGGGAGGGTGGCCAGCTTATGGTTGTCGCCCAGAATTATTATTCGTATTCAAGGCGGATTTTTCCGTACATGGTCGTTCTCTGGACGGAAAAATCCAACGCAAAAGACGGATAAAAAGATAAGTCAGCTGGTATGTCCTTTGACAGAAATCGCCTTATTTATGAAATATATTTATCACCAAGGGCATCTTTTCCTTTGGGAAACATGGCGGAGAACGGTTCAAATTTATCTATTGACCGGACGGTACAAAAATGCATTCCTGTTTTACTTCCGGTCATCATAAGGGGTTCTGCCTTAGTTGTATCAAGGGAGCCGTCGGACCCCACCACCGCATCATCCACCTCCAACCTTAAAACTTTTCCCATGATGAGAATATAGTTCTCCTCTTCATATTCTTTTTCCAAGCGGCATTCCATCCATGAATAGCACCCGGCAATGCCGGGAGCCTTTACTATGTGGGACGGTTTTTCTTCCAGGTTGGCCAGTTGAAATTCATCCACCTCCGGTTGGGTAAATTTTGCAGTTGGAATGACCTTGTCGGCAAAATCAACCCCCGGCAGATTGAGCACAAATTCGTTTGTCTCTCGAATGTTGTTTAACGTGTCCCGTTTCTTAGCCGTGGCGATACAAATCAGATCCAGGGGACGGAGCACCGGCATGACACATGAATATGGCGCAATGTTTCTAACGCCGGTTTGACTGATGGTGGAAATAAACGCCACGGGCAGAGGGATGAACCCTTCACGCATAAATGGTTTGAATATCATGATTTATCCTTTCTCTTTTAGGGCGGTAGCCTTTTTCCATTCAAGATCAATTCCAAGCATCTCTTCCAATGGATTGGTGCCCATGTTAATCAAACGGTTCAGGTCCTTTTTGTTCTTTAACTCCTTGGTCTGAACCACGGAAACAAATTTCTCTAAGTCTTTTTTATTTTCCATTAAGAATCGGTTGTACATGGCATGGAGCCAGGGCTGATTTTTCCAGTCCACCTCTCCATCATCCGGGAAATGGGCAAAGCGTTTAAATTCGGACATACGCCAATCGAAGCGTAACAGATGGGCCTGACCGCTGTTGGTTTTGTTGTTATACACAATGATAATACCCCCCAACTGATCATAGCTTTTTTCTTTTGTTGTCCATGGTCTGCTCCAGGGATATGCCATGGTATAATAGCCATGCTTTCCCGGGGTAAGATTTAAGGCGAGCATTATATAATCGTCCTGGCACCAGGCCGGGGCTCCTATGTAGATGTAGCGCTCCCCCTGACCCAGAGGGATCTTTTCCTGAATGAATTTCACCGTAAAATAACCACTGGACACCCCACAGCACAGGTGATCATGAAACAGGGCTCCCCTGAGTAAATTTTCGGGGATATTATCAGCCCAGCCATTGGCAAGGGTTACAATGGCAAACGCTTTTTCTCCCATTGCCGTTTTAAAGGGGATGAAGGAGGTGCCTTTGCCGATGTACACGTCCAGAAGATCCGAACAATTTATTCCGGCGTCGGTTATGGTAACATACACCATCATCAGTTTGTCTGAGGAGGGTTTTGACACCATAGCAAGCCAGAGTGGTGCATCGTTGCGGTCATGGACCACCAGAAGATTGCCCTTGGCAAAGCTCAATTTTTTGTTGTTGGAAATTATATCGTACAGCCCTTGGGTACTTTGTCCCTTAAAGGTTGTGTACCCGGCATTGGTCAGACAGGCACAGCTGTCATCTTCATTGGGATTAAGCCGTTTCATGGCAATGTCAAAGGCTTCCTGTCCAAGGACTTCAAAATCTTTGGCATCAGCCCGTCCAATACTGTTCCACCCTGACATCACAATGGTCAGAACAAGTATAATAATAAAATTTTTCATTTTCATTTTCATTTCCTCTTATTCAATACCTTCGCCAATTTTTAAAATGTGCTTTTAGCAGGATCTCAAATGTCTATAAGTTGTGGTTTTATCATTTTGAAGGCACATTATAGGGTTGGGATGCTGATCAAAAATATGATTGGCGAAGATATTATTATTAAACAGAGACCTATTATTAAAAAATTAACCGGATACCGGCCATTACACCTGCGTCTGCCATGGGGTAACCACTGTCTTCTTCATAGGATTCATCCAGAATATTTACCCCTGTGAGTTCAAGATCCATGGAAGTATTTTCCTTTTCGAAAAATCGCCAGGTTGCGGAGATATTTACCAGGCTGTAGCTATCTAACTTTTCCAGTTCATTTCCGTTAAAATGTTTGCGCTCACCCACATGGTTTACCCAGAGTTTTGCTTTTAATGATTTACCCGTATAATCAATGCCGGCATTGGCCATATAGTCGGGAAAATCAGGCAGCTGGTTACTCAACCTGTTGTCGGCATCCCAGGGATCATCGCTTTTATCTCCATCTTGAAAGGTAAAATTACCCCAGAGACGAAGGTTATAGGGTAACATGGCTGAGAGGCCCGTCTCTATGCCCTTGATGGTCACCTGGCCGATATTGAAGTACACGGAACCGACGCCCGGGACGGATGTTGAGGAGATATAATCGTCAATGTCATAATAATATCCCCGGACAAAAAAATCGATTGTTCCTTTCAGGGACTGGTTCCAGGCCAACTCATACTGCATGGCCTCTTCGGAATTAAAATCAGTGTTAAAGTAGTCTGTGGCATTGTTGAGATACCACCAGAAGTACTCACCGGAGGTGGGATATCTATGGGCAATACCCCATCGGGCAACGATGGATGCATCATTCCAGGGTCGCCAGGTCAATGCAAGACGCGGATCCAGTTGGGATTCACTTATATCGGTGACATCGGCAGGCCACACAAAACCAAAGGCATCAGGGTCAATACTTTCTGCTCTGAACCACTCTTGCCTTACTCCTAACTCCACTGAAAACGCTTGATTTATTGACCATGTGTCCTGAACATAGAGCGCATGGTAGTGCATAACATCATCTTGGCCCTTAAACCCTTCCTTGATGAATTTCATAAAATTGATGGAACCGTTAAAATAGGATTCATCAATGTAAGTGACCTTCTGCTCGCCCCATCCATACCGACGGGTTTCTCCGCCGCATTCGATTTTATGATCGGACAGGTCATAAATCATCTCTCCTTTCAACGACCAGTTGTTATCTTCAGCTTGGGTCTTTCTTTCATAGATTGTTTTTGAGCTGTCCTCTGCATCCACAAAAGCCTCCGTTCGATCCTGATTCCATAAACGTGCGTCCAGACGAAATTTTCCAGTGGTAAATTTTTTTTCTATAAAAGTCGTCAGATTGGTGTTTTCATCTTCGGTAATGCTTCCATCCCCCCAGGCCAGACTGCCGTTGATGAGACGGACACCGATGCCGGGGCCACCAAGCTCTTTTTCATCGGCATCGGGATAGGATGAATCATAATAGGGACTGTCCGGGCGGTTATAGACCGGATTTCCATTCTCCTTTGTGGAATAATCCATGCCCACTCCAATTTCCCATGCGTCAGGAAGCGCCACTGAAACCATACCTGAAAAGTTGTCACGATCCAGGGTATTGTTTTTAAGGTAGCCATCACTTTCAAAATGGCCTCCAGAGAACGTCCAGCCCACGGGACCCTTTTTCCAGGAGTGGGAAATACTGGTGTTCACCGTATCAAGGCTTCCGTAGGAGACACCCAGTGTGGTTTCAGGATCCGAGGTGGGTCTTTTGCCCATGATATTGACAACGCCACCAAGGGTATTTCCATATTTTGCCGGACAGGCACCCCGGTAGATCTCTATCCCTTCAATGGATTCAGGGGAAATACTGCTCCAGTCCACGGGGCCGTTTCCATAGGAGCCGTCCCGGTTCAGCGTTACACCGTCTTTCATGATGATCAGACGGGTTTCATCAAATCCCCTGATCCGCAAGTCGCCGCCATCGGCGCCTGTCTGACTCCGACGTATTAACTGTACACCTGCCTGACTCTCCATGGTATCAAGAATACTTCCGCTGATTTGTGGTGCCTGTATCTCTTCCAGGGGGATAACATTTCTTGCCGCAGCATTCTCCTGGTCTGCGGTCACAATTATTTCTCCAAGGTCCTTTGTTTCGATACCGCCCACTTGATTTTCTTCTGCTGCAATGGCGTGCCCCCATGCAAGACACAGACAGATTGATATCCGTAACCATTTCATATACATTTTCATCCATTCTCCTCATCACTTGGTCTTTAAATTATTTTTTTCCCAAAAAAAAAGACCACGAGATCATTTCCCAGACTATGGGGGATGACCTTCGTGGTCTTAATTATAAAGTGTGGCCCAGAGGGGCCGATTTTTCATGCTAAGGTAAAATATGGTGGATCAGAAGGAACTCCGATGCCTCAATCATTTCCAGGCTATGTTGATGAAGGGCCTTGAACCTCATGGCCTTTCCACATGCCAGCTCTGTGACATTATCATCTACGGTTAGCCTCACCCTGCCGGAAAGTACCAGACACACCTCTGCGGTATTTTCATGCAGAACGGGTTCTGAAACTTTGCAGATGCCTGCCGCTGCCTTTAGGTGATAAAGTTCAAAATCAGGGAACCAGATATGAACGCCTTCAAGGCCGTTATCAGTATATGGTGATGTTTTTCCAGTCTCAACACTGGCTTTTTCTGCCAGAGAGACCAGTTCACCGGCTGAGAGATGGAATACCCGGCTTATGGCATGGATGGTTTCTATGGTCGGATTTCCGTTTCCCGACTCAATTTTGACTATTGTGGCGCGGGTCATATTGGCCCGCACTGCAAGTGTTTCAGCCGTCAGTCCCCACTTCTTGCGGAGATTTCGAATAATGGAGAAATCAAAGTTTTTCATCGAACCCATTTTCTGTTTTATTGTCGGCTTTATGCATCATTTTATCCGCTTACCCATTTACAAGCGTGGCCGGTGTTTTGACCAAGATCCGATAAATTACACGTTTAGCTATCCAAAAGTGTAAGTCTGATCCTTTACATATAATTCAACTTTGAAAGTTGAATTATATGATGAAAGCGTTACTCATTGCGGCCTTATATTATTATATTACCCATTTTGTCAAGTCTATTATACAAAGATGAAAGGATACGGGATGAGAAAGGACTGTATGGTTGATACCAGCAGTATGGGCGCGGACGACCTCTTCAAGGGCATTTTTCACAAGATGATCCGGGGTGCTGTCACCAAGATTGATCGTGCCCACAGCCTGCTCGAACTTTTCTATGTGGACTTGCTTGTGGGGTGGAGCTGGGGGATTAACCCCCCGGCTACCCAATTATGTCGCAGTGTTGATCACAGGTTTTATTTATCTTGTAGATACTTTTATTGCTCTATCATGGCAAGTTTACTGGCAAGTGCCGCAAATATGATTGCAAATGATCTTTGCAACCAAGTAGTAACTTTGAGAGAGTTGACGATATATTTTCTTACGTAGTTTGCAGAAAGACCATAGAATATGAAAATGACTAAAGTCATAAGCATGAATACGGCGCTTAGAATGAACATTTGAAAAATAGGTGATGAGGTGAATGGTGAGATAAACTGGGGTAAAAAAGCCAAAAAGAATATTGAAAGTTTGGGGTTAAGAATATTGATTAAAAATCCCCTTGCTACAATTTGGTGCAGGCTTTTTGTTGATTCCTGGGAGTTCATTTGTATTGAACCCGTTTCCCGCCACATGGACCATGCGAGATATAATAGATAGATAACGCCTGCATATTTAAGTGTTTGGAATGCAATCGCACTCATATGGAGAATAGCCGATAACCCAAGAATGCTTGCTGTCAAGTGAGGGACAATACCAGTTGTACATCCAAATGCAGCAGCAATACTTGCCCGACGACCTTTAAAAAGCCCTGTTGAAACCGTATAAATAACACCTGTCCCAGGTATTAGGACGACCACTAACGAAGTAAGTAAAAACTCTGTGCTAAACATTTTCTGATTAACTCCTGTTTTATCTTTGACATAATTTGAAAATTGCCGACTGTCGGATGGTCTGGCCCAGCTTTTCAACAGCCCTCTCCAGGGTAGGTACATCTGCCATGGTATAGTTGAGGCGCATGGTTTTCCCTCCCTGATTCGGGTCCGTGTAGAAGAATTGCCCCGGCACGAATGCCACCCCGTTTTCAATGGCCTTGCGGTAAAGGGCCAGGCCGTCGAGTCCCTTGGGTCCGGTGACCCAGAGGAACATCCCCCCCTCGGACGGGGAGACCTTAAAGTTTTTTGGCAGATGCTCGGACAGAGCATCCAACATGGCCTTTTGCCTGGGTTTGTACAGGCCGATGATCTTGGGTAACTGGGCTTCCAGGTAGTTGCCGGCCAGGTATTCCGCGGCCAGGGCCTGATTGAAGGTGGAGGTGTGGAGGTCCACGCCCTGCTTGACCAGTACCAGCCACTGGCGCAGGAATTCCGGGGCTGCGTAGAATCCGATGCGCAGTCCCGGGGCAAAGACCTTGGACAGGGTGGAGATATAGATGACATGGTCCGGGGCCATCGTCTTAATGGGGGGCAGCTCCTGGCCTGTATACCGCAGGGCGGAATAAGGGTCGTCCTCGATGAGCAGGACGTTGTGAGCCTGGATGATTCTCGCTATTTCCCTTCGCCGTTCCAGGGTCAGGCTCCTTCCTGTGGGGTTCTGGAAGGTGGGTACAAGATAGATGAACTTAACGTCATGGGTTTTAAGGGTTTGTTCCAGGGATTCCGGTATCAGACCCTGTTCATCGGTTGCCATGGAAATGTAGGAAGGTTCGTAGGGGTTGAAGGCAGAGATAGCCCCAAGATAGGTGGGTGATTCCAGGGCAATCTTATCCCCTTTGCCGATCATGAGCTTGGCCACTGCATCCAGAACTCCCTGGGAGCCTGAGGTGATGTTCACGGCCTCGGGGGGGGTGGCAATGCCACGGCTTTCCAGGAGGATGGCCACCTGTTCCCTTAAAGGCATGAACCCCTCTGTGAGATCGTATTGAAAGGCCTGGGATCCGTAGGTTGAAATCACCCGGGCAGTGAGTTCTTCAAAAATTTCCATGGGAAAGCTGTCCGGAGACGGAATGCCGCCAGCCAGTGAAATGATGCCGGGATCGGACACTACTTTGAGAATTTCCCGTATGGCGTTGGCTTGCATGAGCCGGGTCCGGCCTGCCAGAAGGCGTCGATAGTCCATGTGTTTCTTCCTTTTTCTTGTGTGCTCGTCAGTCATTAATTTGGATATTACCACTTGAGTGATTGATATCATCTTCAATCAACGGGATATTAAATCGATGGATGGCTGTCCCGAACTGAACCAGGTCCGCCCGGATCACGTCCGCCATGACCTGCATTACCACTTCACTTTCAATTGTGGTGTTGTGGGTATCATAGGCTAAAAAATACAGGATTTCATGGAAATAACAAGGCACAGTTCGTGAATTTTATGATGGGTACAATTTTTATTAACCACAAAAGCCATGGGTACAAATGGAATCACATGAGCTCAGGAAGTTATCATCCCCAGTCGGTAAAGCAGATATTGATACTCAAGTGCAGCTCCGATTTCGGAAAATAGAGGTCTATTTCGATTTTAGATTCTTATCTCTGATTTTCGTGTTGTTTTGGCAAGGAAATCAACAAAACCTTTTTGGTTCTGGCTTGTCCAGGTTAGGATTAACTTCCAAAAAAATTTTTGCTGCCCTATGTTCTTTGCCTCAAAATAATGTCGCACATAAACGCGGCCTGAATGAAGTGGCTGGAACGGCAGGAAACCGTCAATCCGGACTTTTAATCGAAGATGGGATGAGTGTAACTAATTGTTTTTAATTCTCTTTTGAATGGAACCTCTCACTCAATTGATCCTGAAGGTGGTCTCCGACCAGGTTCAAAGAGAGGACAAGAAGGATAATGGCAAGTCCCGGGAAAATGGCGAGATAGGGTGCCGTGCGGATATAGGCTTTCCCTTCCATGAGCAGGCTGCCCCATTCCGGAAATGGGGGCTGGATGCCGAACCCTAAAAACCCCAGGGAGGATATGCCCAGGATAGATTTGGACAGGCCCAGGCTGCCCAGCACCATGATGGCGGGCAGGCAGGCCGGCAGGATATGGTGCCGAATGATCCCCCATTGGGAGACCCCGGACAGACGGGCTGCCTGGATGAAATCCCGTTCCTTTTCAGACAGGGTGATACCCCGGACCATGCGGGCAAACCGCATCCAGCTGACCATGACCAGGGCAAAGACCAGGTTGATGTTCTTGGGTCCCAGAATGCCGGCGATGGCCAGGGCGGCGATGATCTCCGGAAAAGAGAGAAACATGTCCGTGATCCGCATCATGAGTTCATCCACAAGCCCTCCTCCCAGCCCTGAGATCAGGCCGATTAGCACGCCGACGATGCCGGAAATGGTCATGATGAGCACCCCCAACCCGATGGAGGTGCGGGACCCGTATATGATTCTTGAGGCCAGGCACCGTCCCAGAGCGTCAGTGCCTAAAGGATAGTCCAGAGACGGCCCTTTTAATCTCATCCGGATATTAGTTTCTGTGGGGTCATGGGGGGCGATAACATCCGCGCCCAGGGCCATGATCAGGAATGCCGCGATAATTATTGCGGATATCAGAGCGGGAACGGGAGGATACTTTTTGTGAACTGCCGCTGTGGGATCGGAATTCATCGAGTCGGCCTGTTCTCGGTTTAAAGATTGATTCTGGGATCGAGCCATTTATATAAGACATCCACTGTAAAATTGATGGTAATAAAGCAAAAGGCCGCCAGAATCACAAGACCCTGGATCAAAGGGTAGTCGTTATCGCTCACTGCGGTGAACATCAATTGTCCGACGCCCGGCCAGGCAAAAATGGTTTCCGTGATGACAGCGCCCTCCAGAAGGTAGCCGATTTCCAGTGCGAGAATGGTAATCATGGGGATCATGACGTTTTTAGCCACATGAAAGCCGATGATCCGGCCTTCGCCCACCCCCTTTGCCCGGATGGAGAGCAGAAATTCCGACTGGAGGGCCTGGGCGGTTGAAGATCTCAAAATACGGGTGGAATAGGCGGTGATACCCGAGCCCAGGGTAAAGGCCGGCAGGATCAGATGACGCCAGCTGTCCCGGCCAAAGGCCGGCAGCCATTGCAATTCCACGGCAAAGACAATAATCAGCACAAGTCCCAACCAGAAGTTGGGTATGGACACCCCCAATACCGACAGACCGACCCCCAGCGTGTCTATCCAGGATCCCTTTTTTATGCCCGAGATCAACCCCAGGGGCAGGGATATGGCCAGGCAGAATCCTCCGGCAGCCAGGGCAAGCTGGAGGGTATTGGGAAGTCTATTCATGATTATTTCGGTAACCTTGGTCCGGGTGATCATGGAGTTGCCGAAATCAAGTTTTACAATATGTTTGAGCCAATTGGCGTATTGCGCCAGCCAGGGCCGGTCCAGACCTTCATGTTGCCGGATCCATTCGATGGTCGTCCCGGTTACGTTATCTGCCCCACCGTATCGCGCATAGGCGACCTTTGCCGCGGGATCGCCGGGGGCAAACGCCATCAGCATAAATGTCAGAAAGGAAACGCCCCACAACACGAACCCTGCGGAGATCAAGCGTCTGAAGATGAATCGGTACATGGGCTTACACCAGATGACAGGCAACAAAGTGGTCCGGGCCGATCTTACGCAGACCAGGGGTCTGGGTCTGGCACCGGGCTGTTTTTTCAAGGCATCGGGTATGAAATACACACCCTTTTGGCGGAAACATGGGAGACGGGATTTCATTTTTCAGGACCACCCGGGGATGGTTCCAGAATCCCGGCGTCAGCACGGAGGAGAGCAGTGCATAGGAATAAGGGTGTTTTCGATGCTCGAAAAAAACGCTGGCCCTGACCGTCTCCATGACCCGTCCCAAATAGAGCACCATGACCGTGGTGGCCATTTTTTTCACCAGGGCAAGGTCGTGGCTGATCAAAAAATAGGTCAGGTCGAACTCCTGTTTCAGATCCAGGAGCAGATCCGCCACCTGTTTTTTGATATGGGCATCCAGGGCATTCAAGGGTTCATCCAGGAAGAGAATCCTGGGGCGCTTGACCAGGGCCCTGGCAATGCAGGCTCGTTGACACTCGCCGCCGGAAACATGGGCGGGTAGGCGGCCGAGTACCTCATCATCGAGGTTCAGCCGCTGGACCAAAGGCTCGGTTATTTTTCTTCTTTGGCCGGCCGGAACCCCGCTGGCCCGAAGCGGTTCTTCAATGGACCACTGCAGGGTGTGATAGGGAGAAAGAGAGGCCCAGGGATCCTGAAAGACCATCTGAGCCTGCCGGCGCAAGGCGAGATGGCGTTCCCGGTCATTCCGGGACAAGGCTGCGTCTTCCAGAAAGACCCGGCCTTCATAGGGATGAAACCCGAGCAGGGTTTTGGCGATGGTGGATTTTCCGGATCCGCTTTCTCCGATCAGGCAGAACACGTCGTTGGCATTGATCTTCAGGCTGATCCCTTTTATGGCGGTCAGATAGCTGGGTTTTAACAGCCATCTTTTGGCCATTGGAAAATTTACCGTAACGTTTTCGCAGGATATCAAAGAGTCGGATATCATGGGGTCAAATCACCATATTGGAAATCAATTGCCGGGTGTAATCGTGCCGGGGGTGATGGAAAACATCTTTGGTCCTTCCCTGTTCCACGATATGCCCCCGGTGCAGGACCGCGATGGAATCGCAGATCTCGTTGGCAATGGCAAGATCGTGGGTGATGAGGATGACCGCGGTCTCATGCCGGTCCCTTAGGGCGGAAATCAAAGAGATCATCTGCAGGGTGATGGTCGGATCCAGGGCCGAGGTGACCTCATCCAGGATAATGATTTTCGGTGACGGGGAAAAGGACATGGCCAGAAGGGCCCGCTGGAGCATCCCCCGGCTCCACTGGTGGGGAAATTGCTTGATTCGGGTGCGGGCCTCGGAAATATCCACAGACCCCATCCAGTCAAGGACTTTATCCACAAGGGTTCGGGGGCGGTCAGGCCTTCTGCCGTTTCCATGGGCGGCCCTGTGACTTTTCAGGACTTCTTTGAATTGAAACCGGATCGAATAGACCGGGTCCAGTGCGCTTAAGGGGTTTTGGGGCACATAGGTGATTCGGCTGCCCCGGATGGCCCGGACCCTTTTCTGGGATGACTGGGAAATGTCCTCACCCAGAATCCGAATGGAACCAGAAAGGATCCGGGCTGGTTTTTCCAGGCGGAGAAGGGATCGGGCCAAAAGACTTTTTCCCGAGCCCGAAGCGCCGACCAGGCCGAGTATTTCTCCGGGACGAAGGGAAAAGCCCACCCCGTTGAGCACCGGCGGACGGCCGTTGGCATTTCCAAAGCCCACCGTTAAGCCGTCCACCTCCAGGATGGGCCCGGACAGAGCCGGCTGCGCCAGCATCCCGTCATCATGAGGCAGGTCTGCCATGCAGCCAGCCGGGGGGTGGGTTAAAAGGGAGACCAACTTATCTCTCAATAGCCATTTCCGGGCGGATAACATAAATTTCTGCTGGGTGAACCCGGTAATTCTTCACATGGTTCCAACCGGCCGAGACCTTGCTTTTATAGAAAAGCACCATCATAGGGTTCTCCTCATATATGATTTTCTGGATGCGGTCGTAAATGGCCTTGCGCGCTTCAAAATCAAAGGTAGTTCGGCCCTTAGCCAATAATTTTCCAAGTTCCTCGTTTTTATACTGGCTGCAGTTTAAGGAAGACTCGGCACCCAGCCAGGTGGAGACGAAATAGTCAGGGTCTCCCTGGGGCGCGGTGCTGCTCAGACTTAGAATCAGATCTGCTTGGTTATTCTTCATGGCCTCTCTGTTGGTGGAACCCGACTTGCTCACCCGAATTTGGGAATCGATGCCGATCCGCTTGAGCTGGGCCTGAACCAGTTCCAGCGTGGGACGAAGCGAGGGCCGCCCGCTATAGGTCCACATGCGTAACTTGATGGGGTCACCCTGGTATTCCAGCATACCATCGCCGTCAGAATCGGTGACACCGGCCTGCCTTAACAGGGCTTTTGCCTTTTCAGGATCATAGGGATAGGGCGAAAGCGACTGGTTATGCCAGGGCAACACATTTGGAAAAATACCGCTCCCCACGGTTCCGCCGATACCCGAGAGCACCACTTCCACGATTTCCTTCCGGTCTATGGCGTAGTTCAAGGCCATGCGTATGTTAGGATCTGCCAAAGGCCCGCTGTTTATGCGGGGAACTAAATAGCAGATCCGGTTGGTTTCCCTGTTGTAAATCTGGAATCTCGGGTCCTTCTCTATCCGCTGAATATCCATCTCCGGAAACAGGGGAAGCAGGTCCAGGTCCCCGGCTTCAAAGGCCAGCATTTTGGCCTGGGAATCCTTGTTATACACAAAGGTCACCCGGGGAAGTAATGCCTTCTTACCCCAATAACCCTCATACCGTTCCGCGATCATTTTTTCGTTGGGAAAAAATGCCTTGACCTGGAAGGGGCCGGTTCCGAAGGTGCCTTTTCCCTCACTCAAAGGAGAGATGAGGCCTGTGCCTGTATCGGCAAGCTTATTGGCAAATGAGGCCAAAGGCTCGATGGTTTCGAACACCACCGTTTTGTCATCCTTCACGTGGATGTTTTTAATACTCAGCAATTGGGCCATTCTCTCGTTAAATGTATTGCTTTTTTCATCCAGAAACCGGTCAAAGTTCCATTTCACCGCTTCGGCATTCAAGGGGGCGCCGTCATGGAAGGTAATGCCAGCCTTCAGGCGGATTTCCCATGTTGTCGGAGAGATATTGGTGCAGGACTCTGCCAGCAGGGGCACAAGCTTCTGGTCGAAATCCAGAGCCATCAAGGTCTCTGTCACCCCAATCTCGTTGAGATACCAGCCGTCCCAGTTCTTGGCCGGATCAGGCGGATTGCTGCCCGGGCCCCAGGAAGTGCCCACAATAAGGCCCTTGTGATCCGCGCCCATGGACAGGCCGGGGAAAAAAACGATGACAAAAAATGCGGGGAAAATGATCATCGTGATGAGTATGCGTTTCAGGGTCATGTACTTTTCTCCTTTATTTTCAGCGCTGTAGAAGTCGTGACATCAGCACCAGGCAAAAAAAAACCACAAAAGCTTTATAAAGCTATCCCTCCGATAAATAAGGGCGCTTAAAAACCTTCGTGGTTTTGACAGTTACTTTTTACTAGTCCCGAGTATTCGTACCCAGCTTGGAGCATACAGTTACCACCATCCCGCAAAAATTGTCAAGTTGAAAATTTGCATCCCGAAATTTGCATCCCATTGAACTTGTTGTTCCATCGCATCCGGACGCAAAACGAGATCGGGGAGAGGTTTCAGGCCTGATTGTATTTCATGGGGTGAAAACGCTTGACTTTTTGATTCCGCCGGTGATAAAAAAACGCCAACTTAAGCATGAATGCTTAAATCCGACGCCTAAGGCGTTCTAACAAACGACATAACGATAATTAAAGCCACGAAGGTTTTCGTCTGCTAAATTTGGCCGCAAGGCCAGGTAACAGCAGGAATACGTTCGTGGTTTCTTGTTTATGGGAGAGGTGTTGATATGGCAGAATTGCTTTTGGAGCAGGTGGGTACCTATTGGACCGGGCGGGCGACAGGGTACAGCCAGGGGAATGTAGAAGAGCTGAACTCGGCTCGTTCTTCGGCCTGGAAAAGGCTGATCAAAAACTATATGCCCCGGGGCCGCGGACTGAAGGTTCTCGATGTGGGCACAGGGCCTGGTTTTTTGGCCCTGATCATGGCCGGATGGAACCATTGCGTCACGGCGGTGGACTACACCCAGGCCATGATAGAACAGGCACGGGAAAACGGTGCGCGGTTCGGGCATGAAATTTCTTTTACCCGGATGGACGCCCAGTCCCTGGATTTTGAAGATCAAAGCTTTGATTTACTGATCACACGGAATCTGACCTGGAACCTTGAGATGCCGGAAAAAGCTTACAGAGAATTTTTTCGGGTGCTCCGGCCGGGCGGACGTCTCCTTAATTTCGATGCAAACTGGTACCTTCACCTGTTTGACCCGGACGCAAAAAAGGCATGGGATCGGGACCGCCAAAAGACAAAAAAACGGTCCTATCCGGATCATTTTTCCCAGGCCTATGCCAGAACCATGGAATCTATTGCGAAGAAACTGCCCTTAAGCCGGAAGTGCCGGCCAGAGTGGGATACCAGGGTGCTTAAGGAAACAGGATTTACAAAACTCTTAATCGAGTTTGATATCGGAAAACATGTCTGGGACGAGGTGCAGAAAGTCAACTTTGCTTCGACCCCCATGTTCATGATTGGCGCTGAAAAATAGCCTGAGACCCTGGGCATAAAATAATCCGTATTTGCTTCGTGACATTGAGGTTGAAGGCGTTAAACAAGTTTGGATGCGTGGTTTTGTGGTGGCAGGCAGGCGATTGAGATTCGTTTTTGAGTTCCTGAGCCAATCCTGTCACTTTTATCTTTTTAATTAAATTGTTTAACTTACAAGCTGTACAGGCAATATTCGCCTTATATAATTGTACTTGCGGGCGTTCTATTCGCTAACATTAAGCCAATATCTTTTTTTTTGAACTTTTAGTAGCGGATCATTTGTTGTATTTTCAAAGATTCCACCGCATCCTTCGATTACTTTCTGTGATCCTAAATTGTCAATATCGCAAGTTATCAACACGTTATCGATCCCGAGTGATGTGCAGACCGGAAGCGCCTGTTTGAGCATCTCTGTGGCATATCCCTTTTTTCTGTGAGCAGGAATGACGCCATATCCGATATGTCCGCCGATTCTTGCCAGAAAATCATTAAGATGATGTCTGAGCGACAACCGTCCAACAATTTCATGTTCAACGACCCCGACAAAAAATGTATTTGGAACAAATTTGTCGGGCAACTCTTTACCCAATGACCAGCGTTCGAGTTTTTTTATGTATTCAATAAAGGACGCAGACGCATCAAAATCAAATGCGAATTCAAAAGCGGGTTGTTCCTTTTCAAATGCAGCGACAGCATTTATAAAGGTCTCCTTATCTTCAGGTCGTAAAGATCTCAATTCAAGTTTATTTGGTTTCATTTATTGTTTTTCTCACACAAATACTGCATTCTCAATAATGCACGCAACGTCTACATAATTGAAAAAATATAACGTTAAGTTCACTGGCGCGCGATCACGCGCGTCCACGTGAAACGCCTGGTTGTGCAATATTTATTTTGTCAAATCGTTCTTCTCTCATCAATTTGATGTTAATATTTATATTATCGGCATTTTTAGGAACATCGTCCATCCTGTTATATTTTATAAAAGTTTCCCTATAATCAGATAGTTCGTTTGGATCAAAAAGAACTCTTTTAGTTCCTTCTTCAATGAACTCTATGTATTTTGCCGATTTCAGATTGTTTGCATAACCAAAATAATAATTCTTGGTAATATGCATTGTAATCTTAAGATTTTGGACCTCCATTTTTCTTCCATCTGGCACATATACCCAGTGAGGTTTAGGAATATCAGGGATTAGCAAATGCTCATTCTCTCCATCTTCACACTGTAATTCATTATTATTCCAGTAATCTGCAACAACCTTAGAGATAGGAATGTCGCTGATGGTCATCATTTTTATGAAATCAATGTCAGTTGAGATCGCTGTAAACTCCATACTAGGAGTAATTTTTTCACATGCGTGTTCTATGAGGATTAAAGGGATTTCAGCTTGAAACTTCCATTTTTCATGTTCCATGCTATGCAATGTACATAATGAAATCCCAAGCCTTTTTGCTTTTTTCCTAGCTCCGCTACTAAAGCCTTTCCGCGCAACTAAGACAGCCTTTTGCGCATTAACATCAAGTAGTTTCGAATATAAGGCATCAATAGCTGTAACATTAACGTTTTTATTGTAGTCTTTGCATTCAACAATAGTTTTTACTTCAAAGGGGCCAACACTACCTGAAATAAGGACATCAATTTGTCTTGGCCCGTCAGGGCCTTCCAAATTTACATCATGTTCAACTTTTTCATGTTCTTTTGATCTACTTAAAACAGTGAAAACTTCATGAGCTAAATGTTCAAATATGGTTCCTTGTTTCATTCATTTCCTTCTTGATGCACAATGCCGAGTTGAGGAGCGACCCACGTGGGTTGACTGCTCCAACTCGTTGTTAAGTGCGCTGCGGCGTTCGTCAAACCCATTCTCAACTCGGCATTAAGTGCGCCGCAGGCGCACTTAACGGCTAGGTGAGGAGGGGCGGCTTAAAAGCTGAGATATTGAAGAAGCAAACAAAACTTGAAAATAAAGAAGAACGTCAGTAACGGCTCTTTAGCAGCCCTCTGCTCAACCTTTTGGTTAACTGCTTTCTTGCATTTTTGGGAAAAATATATGGATAGTTGTAATAAATGGTTTCTCGTAATTAATTCCATTTACTTGATTTTTAGCCGGTCTACAGAAAATTTCGATTGATCCATTAAATGCCTCGACTGTTCTTTTAACATCCGTCAAACCGATCCCATTTCCAGATTCGCCTTTTTTTGCTTTTGCATAGGCCCCCCGGATTCCAGGCTTAAAAATAATCCCTGATTCAAGTTCATCTTTGGTGATAGGTGCTCCCCAATTTTCAACTGATAATTTAATATTGTCTTCGTGGTCAGATAATATAATTTGAACCCAGACTTTACCACTTCTTAATGTATAATTGTATTTTATTGCATTATTAATAACGCTAGAAACTGCTCGGCTGATTATTCTTCTGTCAGCAATAATTTTCGGATTTGATGAATTGTCATCGAAACGCAGTTCAATCCTTTTTGCTTTAGCATAAACATTTTGCTCTCGCATCGCCGACCTAACAATATCGGATAACAAAATAATATCTTTATGAATCTGAGGGTGTATTGAATCTGAATAAAACTCTCTCAATTCTCGAGTTTGGTATTCCATCTCATTTATTCTTATAATAGCATTTTTCATATCATAGAGGCATAGTATTCTTTGAACTTCTTTAGTGTCAAAAATAAGAGTTTTTTTTAGCTGTTTAGCGACCTTAATTTGCTTGTTTCGTTCACAAAGTTCCAAGATACCTGTAAGTTGTGCATAAATGTATGCTGGTCGATACTTCTTGCCCCAAGGAGCGTCTAAATATTTTGACAAGGTGTGTTTTATATCTTCTAAATTTGCCATAAATTCTTCAGGAATATTCCGCTGAGATAAATCACCACCAATTGTATTAAATATTTTCTCTAAACTGTTATGTAGTTTAGTTATTGGTTTTAATAGTGCTTGCTCAACTTCAAGATGAGATATATCGCCATGGCCAATGAATGGATCTTTACCTAAATATTCAAGAACTGGTTCTAACCATTCCGATATTCCGATCAATCTCTGAGAATGAGAATGAAGAATAACAGCAAAATCAAAGTCAAACATGTCATCATCTGAAACCATATCTAATAACTCCGAATGATACATTTACAATTTAATAAGCTGCAAAGCATACTTGCTACCATATTTATTTTCACAGTCAGTGCCGACCAAGCTACAATCAGGCAAATCTAAATTAAACCGACACCAATTGATATGTTGCCACAAAGTATTATTAAATAGCATATAAATTGATTTGAAATAGTTTTCATCATCACTTAATAATCTGAGTTGTCCCCCTAGTTTTACTATTCGATAAATTTGATTCACAAAATCTTTCGAAAATAATCTTTGGGCTGAAGGGCCTGGAGAAGGGAAGTAAACGTGTACGGTATCAACTCTGTTTGATGGGATGTGTTGACAGATATATTCATATGCTTCACTGTTTATAATTTTAACATTTCTTATCGAATGTTCCTCAACATATCGTTCAGCCCTTAAACAAAAATGTTTTAGCTTTTCTATTCCTACAAATTTTCTATTATATTGGTACTTGGCCAACTGGCAAATTAACGGTGTACCCCCGAAACCAATTTCAACATCCAAAGGTAAAAAATAGTCACGATACCAGTTTTCAAGGGCAATGTCTTCACTCAATAAAGAGTCATTGTCTATTTTGCTTTCACGTTTCATTTAATTTATCGTAAGCCTTCAAGCTCACGTCGGATTTCTTCTCCAGCGGAAAGAATCCCAGAATCAATATTTATATATATTACACCCGAAATATCAGAAGGTAATTCTAATGATCCCTTGTATAATAAAATTATTTTCCCCGATTTTCTGAATAATTTACCATAAAAATAACCCATTTCAAAAATGACATTTTGGCGTGCTCTACGTTTAATCTTATTTGATTTTGTTGCCTCGCATACTTTATCATCGGGTGTCAGGAGAACGAACACCAAATCAACTTGATCAGATTCATCTTCAAACTTTTCGATTATAGTTCTGCCAAGAGATGCTTGTTCATGCAAAATTATTGGCTCATCTAATTTTAAAACATTCTGAAGATAATTCTTCAATTCATACTTTTCTTTGTCTGCATGGCCATGCACAATAAACGTTCGAATAGGGAGGCTTGTATTTTCAAATACGCTTTCCACTCGTCGATAAAATTTGGAATTGGGCCTCAATTCGTGCTTCGGCCAATAGCCTGCTGTGTGTTTATTAAACCATTGAATCGTTTCATCATCTGTACGTACAGAACAGCCTATTATTTTTATATAAGGATATTTTTGTTTTACCCATCGAGCCAGGGATTGTCCCGTAGCATGACCACCCTTTGTATCAAGTACATCTAACTCATCAGTATGAATCATCATCACATCTAATATTAACAAATCTATTTTTTCGCTACTCAAGATGTCCATACATTTTGCTGGAGAATCAGTAAGTTTTACTGAAAAGCCACTATCCTCTAAAAATGCGGCTTTTTCTGAAACGTGAGCAGGTTCGTCATCGACCCATAGAATCTTTTTCATGTCTTTCATTTTCACCCCTCCAACGCTGGATGAAGTTAACGGGGAGCTGAGGGGCCGGGCTTTTAAACCCCAAAAGCTCCGATAAAAGGTAAATTTTCCTAAACCAGATACTTTCCAAAACGCCGCGCAGGTAGCCCGGTCCCTCTCGAGCGTTTTGTTGGCCTTTTAATTATCACTGGTGCTTTGATTTGTAGGTTCATTGCTACCACTGCTTGGAGTCTCTCTTGGAGGTTTTACATTTGGCATAGGTGTTGTTGTGTTTGTAATAGGTAAATTTTTACCAAAATCTTCATTTGACGGGATAGATGGACCTTGGTTTGAATCATTATTGTTTTCTTCTGCCATGGCTTAGGTTCCTTGGTGATATTTTTGAGTTAAATATAAATCCGTGTCCTTTTCAGCGTTTTGCAACAATTTCTTTTTTTTCGGAAGAACTATACCCTTTAAACACTGATTTTCTGCTTGTCGTGATTCTTCTCTAAGCTTAATACACAATTCATGAATTTCTTTATCGGTTAATTCTCCTTCTGCCACTGAATACCAACCTTTTTCACAGTCTAAAGATATTTTTTGCATTCTGCTATTCAAATCTGAGACCGCTTTTAGCCTTACTTTAAAAGGAAGAAACGGTTTTACAGCGGTAATTATTTGAGAAATCGCAATTATAATAGCCCAAATCATTTGGTATTTTTGCCATATAGCCCAGGCCGCAATGCTTGAAGATGATGTGATAGCAAGGAATATATTTATTCTTTTATCCCACATCTCAGAATGCACTGCGTAATTATGTAAATATAGCACATGAGTTTTAAACTCTTTCAACTGTTCCCAGTATCGGTATTGGTATACGCTCATAGTTTTGTAGTTTTGTTTTTAGATCGGGTAGCCGGGGGTAGTTATCTACCCCAGGCCCCCTCAGAATCGTACGTGACAGTTTCCCGTCATACGGCTCAAGCATTTCTAAGGCTAAGCCTTGCGGGGCCGCCCGGTTGTTTTCGCAATAATGAAATTTACAGTTATTTCATAGCATATGTCCTTGAGCATTCGTTCGGAAAGTACTGTTCTTTTTCCGAGTCAAAAGAAAATGCATCCTTTTGAAAGAACCTCTGGCATATATGCCGTGTGCTATTTTAACAACCTTTGCGATACGCATCTGCAGTCTTTTAACAGCGTAAAGCTGCTGATGGGCGCACCAGCTATTGCCGTCATTTGCTTTCCCATCCTCAAAGATTCTCCAAACTCTCTCGCAAAGAAACACCTGCCCGGATGTGCCTGTAAACACATCCGCCGGACGTCAGCTCCCTTTCGGGCCGGGTAATGTTGGGGAAATCCGCCTCAACCCGTATCCACCTCATTACAAGATGGCATTCGCTTTTTCCTGCATCTTACTCCCGCACCTCCAACAGTGTGCCTTGCGGTTTCACCTGCCGAATACTCCCGGCGAAGATACGGGGTTTCCACGTTCCGCACTATTGCCAATTAGTGGATGACTTAGGTCTGCCCTCTGCACCGGCGGCGCAACATCTCCGTGCAGGCAGTTAGCAAACCTGCAACCTGACCGCTCACCTTTTGGTCCAAGCTTACCAGCCTCTTTAGCTTGTTCTCCCTGACGGTACTTGCGGAACATTCAATTAATTTGACCATATCATCCAAACCCTTGCCCTCACCCGGAATGAGGCTTCCAGGAGGGTATCTGCCTCACGGCTTCCACCCCTTCCGCAGTTGCGGAATTCGGTACTTTGTCAGTTGGGCTTCACACCGTTGCCGGATGCACCGGCAACCGCATGCCACTTAGGGTACCGGCAGGAGAATGCCGGGTTTGGTCAGGACCGACAGGCCCGCCAAACAGCCAATAATGCGACATCGTGTCGCACGCCAACAAGTAATTAACCAGTTTTTTTCTGTGTAATCCCCAAACTAATAAAACAAAAAATTGAATATTGGGATAAGACTATTGGGAATTGTCATTATTTATATTTTATCAAACAGTCGCGCAAGAGTTCCAAATGACGGGCGTGTCAAGAAAAAAAATCAAGTTGTACAAATGCATATCAATAAAAAATATTTTTGACAAGCACAAAAAAACTATGTATGTAACTATTTATGAGTATAATCCTCAATAACAGGAGTTAATCAATAGGGACTATTGGCCATGATCCAAATTCCTCCGGATATTTTAAGTAAATACAAACACACATTGTCTCAACAATCTATACCAGCACAAAAACGACCCTATTTTATTAAATGGTTTCGATACTATTGGGATTTTTGCATGAAATACAATTTCAACAAAAATAATCCCAAAAGTTTACCCCATTTTATTAAAAAACTTGAGTCAAAAAAACAGAGCCCGTTTAATTTGAAACAAGCTTCAGATGCAATCTTCATCTTTTATGAAATGAACGAAGACGCTTCTCCTGCTTCTGCGCATGGGGATAAAAATAGAGGGAAAAATGCTACCCAATTAAATGAGACAGTAAAACCGTATCGCACCCCCCCAGCCCGAAATAAAGTTGACACGCAAGTATCCCAGACAGTTTCCATGAAAAAAAAATGGGACCAGGCATTGACTTCATTGGCCAATGAAATTAAATTCCGTCACTATTCCCCCAAAACACTTAAATCATACAGTGGCTGGACCATTAAATTTCAACACTTTATCTGTTTTAAAAACCCTGATCTTCTTGATACTAAGGATGTAAAGCTGTTTTTAACTCATCTGGCTGTGGAGAAAAAAGTGTCAGCATCTTCCCAGAATCTGGCCTTCAACTCCCTGCTGTTTTTTTTCCGTAATGTACTTGGTAAAGAATTTGGAAAAGTAGATGGTGTGGTTCGGGCAAAAAAACGCCCTTATATCCCTGTGGTACTTTCCAGGGAGGAGGTGCAACGCATCCTCTTAAATTTGGCGTACCCCTACAATTTGGTGGTGGGATTATTGTATGGATGCGGACTTCGTTTGTTTGAATGCCTTAATCTCAGGGTGAATAATTTCAATTTTGATGCCGGTATTCTCACCATCCATGATGGGAAAGGAAAAAAAGACCGAACAGTGCCCATTCCCGAGAAATTGACGCCCCAGCTTAAATCTCACATGGATAGGGTTTACCATTTACATCAAATGGATCTTGGAAGTGCTTATGATGGGGCTTTCATGTTTGACAGCATTGAAAAAAAATATAAAAATGCCGGGAAACAATTTATCTGGCAGTGGTTTTTTCCAGGAAAAAATTTAACAAGAACAAAAGACGGCCAGGAGATAAGACGTTCTCATTTGCATGAAACCCATGTTCAAAAAGCCCTGCGAGATGCAGTCTCAAGGGCACGGTTGACAAAAAGGGCCACAGCCCACACTTTTCGTCACAGCTTTGCAAGTCATTTGCTGGAATCGGGATATGATATCCGGACCATCCAGAAACTTTTGGGGCACAGTGATGTGCGTACCACCATGATCTATACCCATACTGTGAAATCAAAGCCCCTCAAAGAGATTAAAAGTCCTTTGGATCTATAACGGGCACAGCCAGAGTTTGTAAGGTACCTTGCTCTGCCCACAACAAAGCTTGAAAATCTGCCCGATTTATAAAAATTTTAAGGAATTTCCTGAACATGGTACACCCCTTAAATCCCCTGACGTTTCCGCTCCATGGCACCCGCCTGATAGAGGCCAGTGCCGGTACGGGTAAAACTTATACCATTGCAGCCCTATACGTGCGTTTAGTGCTGGGGCAGGGGGGAAAAAATGCCTTTGCGCGTCCCCTGACCCCGCCGGAGATTCTGGTGGTCACCTTTACCAATGCCGCCACCCAGGAGCTCCGGGACCGCATTCGAAGCCGGTTGACCCAGGCAGCAGCATTTTTCCGACACCAGGACCCCGGTGACGACTTTCTTATCAGCCTGGGTGAAAGTTGTGATGTGGATGCATGGCCGGGGAACGCCCGACTTCTGGACCAGGCCGCCCAATGGATGGACGAGGCCGCCATCTTCACCATCCATTCCTGGAGCCAGCGCATGCTCAAGCGTTACGCCTTCGGCAGTGGCAGTCTGTTTGATCTGGAACTGGCTCCGGGAGAGGATCACCTCATGGAGCAGGCGGCCTGTGACTATTGGCGGGCCACCTTTTACCCCTTACCTGCCTCTCAGCTTGCCATGGTGTTAAATACCTTATCTGTTACCACCCCCCGGGAGCTCCTGGCAAAGGTCAGGCCCTTCATGGGTGCACGCCACCCAGCCCCCCCCCGGGAGCCCCGGGAGATTCTGGTGCAAAGGGAAGCAGCCATTGCAACGGCCCGGCAGAGCTGGGCATCTGATTTTGACCATGTGGCGAATCTGCTGCGCCGTGCAAGGACCGAAAAGCATCTCAACGGTAATAAATACCGGGAAGCCTCCCTGGAAAAATGGCTCAAAGAGATGGAATTCTGGAGTGCTGGCAAGTGCGAGCTGCCAGATGAGAAGGCCTTGATGCAGTTGTCCCGCTCCGGCCTGGAAGCCGGAAAAAGCAAAAAAGGGGCACCCCCGGAACATCCGGCCTTTGATGCTCTGGATGAACTCAACACGGTCCTGGAAGACCTGGACCTGGAAAGCACCCTTTATATCCATGGGGCAAGTCAGATCAAAGCCCGGGTGGACCAGGAAAAACGCCGCCAGGCCCTGGTGGGCTTTGATGATCTGCTCACCCACCTGGAACAGGCCATTCATATGCCGGGAAATGAGCAGCTGGCCCGGATGATCAGAAAGGAGTTTCCCGTGGCCCTGGTGGATGAGTTCCAGGATACAGACCCCGTGCAATACGCCACCCTGGGCACCATTTATCTTGATCAGCCGGATACGGGATTTTTCATGATCGGAGACCCTAAACAGGCCATTTACGCCTTTCGGGGGGCAGATATCCACACCTATCTTCTGGCCCGTAAAGATGCTGCAGAGCGCCTTTATACCCTGGACACCAACTATCGCTCGGCCGGGGATATGGTGGCGGCGGTGAACTATTTTTTTGGCCTGGCCACGGCCCATGAACAGGGGCCGTTTCTGTTTTATGATGAAATTCCCTTTACACCGGTGAAGGCCCGGGGAAGGGCGGATCGTTTTTTTGTAAAAGATGATTTTCCCCAGCCCCTGACCCTGTGGAAAGCGGACCAGGATGAGCCCATAATTAAAACCGGAGACAAGGGGTACATTCACCACATGGCCGAAGTGTGTGCAGGAGAGATGGTGCGCCTGTTAAACCTGGCAGCTCAGTCCCCCCCCCAATGTGGATTTAAAGATCACGAGGAGACCATCACCCCCCTAACCCCCGGGGACATGGCCATCCTGGTACGAAATAAAACAGAAGCCGCAGCCGTACGCCAGGCCCTGGATAATCGAGGGGTGCGCACGGTGTACCTGTCTGATAAACGCTCGGTGTTTGAGTCTGCAGAAGCCCTGGATCTGTTGTATCTTTTACGGGCCTGTGCCTTTCCGGGGAATGCCGGATACATCAGGGCGGCCCTGGGGACAGCCCTTTTGGATATGTCCTTTGCTTTTCTGGATAATCTCAGCAAGGATGAACTGGCCTGGGAAGCAGAAGGGGAACGGTTTCGGCACTATCACCTTATCTGGCACCACAACGGGGTGCTTCCCATGGTGCGGGCGTTGCTGCGTGACTTTAATGTTCCGGCCCGTTTACTGGCTTCGTCCATGGGGGAGCGAGGTTTGACCAATGTGCTGCATCTGGCGGAATTGATCCAGGCCAAAGCCATGTCCCTGGATGGAGAGCACGCCGTGATCCGATGGTTCACCCGGCAGCTGGAAACACCGGATACAAGTTCTGACGAGGGTATCCTTCGCCTGGAAAGTGATGAAAAACTGGTAAAGGTGGTGACTATCCATAAATCCAAGGGTCTTGAATATCCCCTGGTGTTTTTGCCCTTTATTTGCAGCTATAGAAAGGTTTCCACGGGTAAATCCCCGGTGTTCTGGCACGATGAACAGGGCCATCGTCAAGTGGGAATCAATCCTGGAGAGACGGCCCTGGCCCTGGCAGCACGGGAGTCCCTGGCCGAGGATTTAAGGCTTCTTTATGTGGCCATGACCCGGGCCTGTCATGCCTGTTTTCTGGGGATGGGGGTTGTGGGACGGGTTTTAAAAAAAGGAGAAACCAATGAATTCCATTGCGCCGGCATTGGCCATGTGATCACCGGGGGGGAGGAATATTCCACCCGGGATATCCTTCAATTACTGGATCACATGGGGAAACACTGCAGCGAAATCTGTGTCACTTCGGCGCCGGAATGTTCCGATATGCTTGAAATACCCGGGGATAACGGCGAATTTTTTGCCCCGGCACGACATTTTCCCCATCCCGGATGGCAACGGTGGTTCATCACCAGTTACAGCGGCATTGCCGATGGGGCCACCATGCCGGACATCCATGTGTCTGCTGGGGGGGCAGGTGGCATGGCGGATTTATCAGACGCTGATTCTCCGGATTCAGCCAGGGCTGATCAGCTCATGGAGGCCCAATTTGAACCTGTCATTGATTCGGCCATCATCTCTCCTGCCCGGTCCATCCACACCTTTGCCCGGGGCCCTGAACCGGGTACCTTTCTCCATGATCTGTTTGAATGGGCTGCGGACCAGGGATTTGACGCTGTTGCCAAGAATCCCGGGATCATCCAGGAACATCTTGCCCTGGTATGTCCCCGCCATGGCTGGGAAGAGTGGGAGGAAACGCTCGTAAACTGGTTTCATCAATTGCTTTTAACCCCCCTGCATTTAGACTTTGGGGCCGATCCTTGTATGTGTCTGTCAGATCTTTCCCGGAACGAGTGTCATGCAGAAATGGAGTTCATGTTCTCTGCCACCCATGTGGATACAACCAGGCTGGACCGGGCTGTAACCCATGCATTATTACCCGGAGTGCGGCGGCCTGTGCTGAAATGGAACCGGCTCAACGGTATGCTCAAAGGGTTCATGGATCTGGTTTTTGTCGTTCAAAATCAATATTATGTGATGGATTACAAATCCAATTATCTGGGCAATACCAACGCCGATTATACCCGCGATGCCATGGCTCATGCCATGGCATCCCATCGCTATGACCTGCAACTGGTGCTTTATACACTGGCCCTGCATCGCCTTTTAAAATCCCGCCTGCCGGATTATGACTATGATATCCATGTGGGAGGGGCCGTATATCTGTTTTTGCGGGGCGTGGACGGCACGGGAAACGGGGTGTATGCTCAACGGCCCTCCAAAGCGCTTATTGAGACCCTGGACAAGGTATTTAAAAGCGAGGTAATAATTTGACACCGGAACAATTGTTTGAACTTCTGGATGGATGGACAAATAAGGGATGGATGCGTTCCCTGGATCGGGCCTTTGTGCGGTTTTTAAACCGGGAAGCCCCCCAGGAATCCGGAGAGGTATTGCTGGCCGCAGCCCTGGTGAGCCACCAGCTGGGGCGGGGCCATGTGTGTCTGGATCTTGCCATCGCCCTGGCAGATCCCGATGCCACCCTTTCCCTGCCACCCGAAGGAGAAACCGGGGAGAATCTGCCCGACAAGCCCTCCCAGGTGCTCCAGGGACTCACCCTGAAAACCTGGGAAGCTTTTTTAGTGGGCTCTGTTCTGGTCTCCCGGGATGAGCAACAACGGCCCCTGGTATTAAACGGCCACCGGCTTTATTTATATCGATCCTGGCAACACACCTGTTTTGTGGCCGGAACCATAAAGGAACTCATGGCCAGGCGGTTTCCCGTACCCGTTGATTTAAGCTGGCGACTGAGCTGGGCCTTTTCTTCTCTGAGATCGCCCAGGGAGGCATCGGGAAAGGAGGTCCACTGGCAGAGCCTTGCCGCCGGAATGGCCGCAAGAAATGCCTTCACCGTTATTTCCGGGGGACCCGGCACCGGTAAGACCACCACCGTGGTGCAGGTGCTGGCCCTTCTCCAGTCCCTGGCCCTGGAAGAAGACGCTCCTTTGAAAATACGTTTGGCAGCCCCCACGGGCAAGGCCGCGGCCCGGCTTACAGAATCCATGGGAAGTGCCCTTGATCAATTGTCCGATGACATCAAAGCCCACATGCCCCGGGAGGTGACCACCATTCATCGGCTTCTGGGCAGTCGTCCGGATTCCCGGCATTTTGTTCACCATGGCCGGAACCGCCTCCACGTGGATCTTCTGGTGGTGGATGAGGCCTCCATGGTGGATCTGGAGATGATGGCGGCAATGCTGGATGCCTTGCCCGCCCATGCCCGGTTGATATTACTGGGGGACAAGGATCAGTTGGCATCGGTGGAGGCAGGGGCCGTGCTGGGTGACCTGTGCCGGGATGCAGATCCCCCCCGGTATGACAAGGCGTTTATGGAGTGGACCAAGGAGTACACAGGATATTCCCTTAAAAAATTTCGGGGGAAGCCCGGCCCCATGCAGGAGCACATTGTGGTGCTGCAAAAGAGCCATCGATTTGGGGAGAAAAGCGGCATCGGCGCCCTGGCCCGGGCCGTGAATGCCGGGGATGTGGATGGAGCGAACGCCCTGTTCCAGGAAGGCCTGGAAACCCGCACAGACATAAAACGCATGACACTGGAATCCCTGGAGGTTAACGCCTTTAAACGCCTGGTTCTTGACGGGCTGGACAGTGACGGTGTTGTGCTGGAGGGCAGGGCAGGGGGAAAATCCTCATTCTCAGATAAATCAAAATTCACAGAAAGCTCAGAATTCACAGATAGATCAGAGGTGCAGCAAAAAACAGGGGGGTATCGGGTTTACCTGGAAGCGGTGGCCGGATCTTCTCTTAAAAAAGGGGATGTCACCGAGGAATCCGAAACCCTGTGGTTGAGGCAGGTGCTGGAGTTGTTTGGGCAGTTTCAATTGCTGGCCGTGGTGAGAAAGGGTCCCTTTGGGGTGGAGGGGCTGAACCAGGCCGTGGCCCGGATTTTGGCCGGTGCTGGATTGATCTCCAGTATTGATGGCTGGTATCCTGGCCGCCCGGTGATGGTCACCCGCAACGATTATACCCTTGGGTTGATGAATGGCGATGTGGGTATTTATCTACCGGTGTGGGATTTTGCCCTGGAAAAGGTCATCTACCGGGTGGTATTTCCCATGGTGGATGGTAGTCTTAAAAAGGTGCTTCCCTCCCGTCTGGACACGGTGGAGACGGTGTATGTGATGACCGTGCATAAATCCCAGGGATCGGAATTTGAACACACGGTGTTGGTGTTGCCAGATACCCAAAGCCCAGTGCTGACAAGGGAGCTTCTCTACACTGGCATTACCCGTGCCCGTACCCGGTTTACTCTGGTGGAACCTACGGGTAGTTCTTTTGATTGGGCAGTTAAACGTCGGACCCGTCGGGCTTCTGGGTTGGGGGATCTACTGGTGTCAAAAGCTTAGGAACAAAGCATAATAACCAGTCATTTTTAAGTGTTTCAATGGCAATGCCCATGGAGCCGTTCTTATTTTCTGCGGAGGCCTTCTGGGTTTTTACTCATGATATCTAATGCGCCGGTAGCCGAAGGTCTGGCTGATGATTTCAAGGTGTTTGAACCCTGGCAGCGTGTCAGCGGAGAGATACCGTTATCAGTTGCTGTGCATGTTTCCGATCTAAAGGCTGCTGGTGCGGCATCGCCATTCAGGGCAGTGCGCCGCCAGCAGCCCGGTGCGGTTATGAATATATGGGGTTTGGCATCACCGGCCCCTGCCGGGCCGGTTCGGATGATCAGAGTGTCTCTGTGTGTCTCTGTAAAATTTGGGGTAAAATCAGGCAATTTGCCACAGCATTATTCCCTGGCAGATCGTGTGTTCCTGGTGAAAAAAACCGTTAACAGCGTGTTCTGTTACATAGGCAATCACCTTTTCCCGGATTTCCGGGGTAACATCTTCAGCGCCCCTGACAAAAAAAATTATATTATCAACCGCCTCATCAATGGGTTCTTTCCGGGATATGGACCAGGTGATAAAATCAGTCCGGGGCCGGTATCCAAGGGCGTAAACATAGCTGAATGGGTAAATAAAATCCCATGACACCGTTTCCAGTTCCCGGCCGGTAACATTCTGCCAGAGGTTATTGTAGCCGTCCCGCATGCCGCCACCGGAAAAGGTGCTCAGGTAGCAGAATTTCCGGCTGGCCCGCATGGCTTTGTCCAGGGTCTCAGGGTCATTGACCCCGGGGCTCATGGATGCAAAAACCAGGTCAAATTGACCGGAAAGTCCCTCTTTTTCCACATCCACATCCTGCCAGGCTCGCTGATCAATGCAGATCCGGTCGGAACCGATGCCTTTTTCAGCCATCTTTTCCTTAAGGATTTCCACCATACCCGCGGAGGGTTCCAGTGCTGTTACTGTTGCACCGGCTTCCACCATGGGAATGGCCCAGCTTCCGGGTCCGGCACCAATATCAAGGACCCGGGTACCGGCCTCAAACGCTCCGGCATCTTTCAGCATGGAAAAGATGCGCTCTTTTCGCAGAACCGCCTCTGGGGAATCAACGCGTTTGGCAAACCCCTGGGCCCGCTGATCCCAGTTTTTAATATGGTCCCTGTCCGGTTTTTTTTCCGGATCATTTTTCAGTACGTTCTTCCACAATTCTTTCCAGGTATCCTTGTTTTTTAACGGAAATAAATTCAACCCGCCTCCTCTATTTTTCTTAAAGTTGCCATTTCAGGCTTACGCCCAGGTTGGTGCCCGTGGCCGGATAGCCCCAGGATTCCTCATAATCGGAGTCGGTCAGATTGTCTCCGTACAGTTCAAGTGTGGTGTGTTTGTTTAACTGATAGCGCAGGCTTGCGCCCAGAAGCCAGTATTCATCCAGGGTGCCCTTTTTGACCTGGGCGGTGCTGATGGTATAGTCACGCTCCCCGATGTAGTTCATGGTGACGTCCAGTACCAGGTTGTTCAGGATGTCCCAGGTCACGCCCGTGGTGGCCTTGAGGTTCGGAATATAGTCAATTTTTTCCAGCACGCCGTCCGGGTCGGAAGGGTCGTCCTTTTTTTCCGTATCCTGCAAGGTGGCTGAAATCTGTCCCCTGACCCTGTCGGAAAAGGAGTGACCGGCAGCCACGGTCAGCCCGTATATGATGGCATCCGTGTTAAGGGTGGCCCAGGTGGACCCACTGGCGGTGGCCACATATACCGGCTTTTGAATAATATAGTCGTCAATGTCGTAGTAGTAGGCGGACAGCTGGATGAAACCGGTATTTTGAAACCGGTATTTGTAGGCCAGGTCAAAACCTGTTTCGGATTCCGGCTTCAGGTCCACCCCGGCCAGGTAAGGCACCGTGAGTTTGCCCTGGGATCCCCAGTAAGCTTCCGGCAGGGTGGGGGTCCGGTAGTTCATGTAGGCGGCCACAGTGACGGTCTGTGAGTCATCAATATTATAGGTTGCCGTGGCTTTGGGCGAGATTTGGTGATTGTCCTGCTTATCCCCGCCGTTAGGGGTGTAGGTGAACCGGTCGAACCTGAGACCGAAGTCCAGGAGCAGTCGGTCTGTTGCGGCATATTTGTCTCCCATAAAGATGCCGGTCACATAGGCCTTGGGACTGCCGGATGAGGATGACATGGCCCCGGTCCAGCCGTTGGGGCCGGCACAGTTGAAGTTGGTGTCCACATAGTTGATATCCATGCCGCCGGAATCCATGATCCTGTATTCTGCCCCTGCCAGAAGGGAGTGGTCGGAGAAATCCCAGCCCCCTTTGAGCTTGCCCCCGTAGCTTTTGTCCACGGTGACTTCCCGCTCAAACACCAGGTCGCCGTCCCGGGTCTGGGCCGCGCCGTCGTTGAATGTGTCCATGGGAGATTTTTCCGCCAGGTTACGGGCGGCCACGTCGGCGTAGTTCCGTTCAAGGCGGGTCTCATAGTTCTTGAAAAGTACGAGATCGACGTATGCGTCCTCTCCCAGGTTTTGATGGTAATTGAAATCAAGCAAATGCCGCTTCTTTTTCCAGTATGCCCCGTCGCCGATGATGGTCATGGAGGGGGTGGGCGCGCCGCCGGCAAAATACTCTCCGCTGTGCACCGGATAGTTGCTGTCAATGGCGGTGTCATACCCGGGCAGGTCAGGGTCGCTGTCCCAGGAGGAATCTCCGTCAGCCCGGTTGGAGCGGATCAGACCCCGTTCAGTATCGCTGTAGTTGTAGCCCAGGGTCAGTTTCCCTTCCCAGGGCAGGTCCAGATAGATCTTGGGATAGACGTGGGTGGATTCGTAGTCATTGTTGCGCAGATACGCATCGGCCTCCTGATGGCTGGCACCGACGCTTATGCCCAGGGCATTCCATTTTTGGGCGTAACCGGCCCGTATATTGTGGAAGTCGTGGACGCTGTCCCAGCCGCCGGTGGTGGCGTAGAAATTGAAACTGGGATCTTCGGCCGGGGCCTTGGTATAAGCATTGATGACTCCGCCCAGGGCGTTATTGCCGTATTCAATGGAACTGCCGCCCTTGATGATTTCGATCCGCTCGATATTATCCAGGGGAATGGTACTGAAGTCGATATAGTTCCCTCCGGCGTTTCCGGTCGAGCTGATGGCACGGCCGTCAAGGTTGAGCATGATCCGCTTGCTTTCAAATCCGCGGATGGAAATCACGTCTCCGCTGTCCCCGATATTCGATTTTCTTTTAAAAGATATTTCCGTGTCGTTGAACAGGTAGTCGGCAATGTTGTTGCTCCGGCTTTTCTCTTCGACGCGCAGGTTTGACTTGTTCAGGTTTTCTTCCTGGGCGTTTCCGCGCACTGTAATCGGTTCAAGATAAATCACATCGGTCATTAAATTGCCGTCGGCCCCAAAGCAATACGAGCTTAACATCAAAACAAAGATAGCCACACTGATACAACGCAACATTCTGTCTCTCCTTTTCATTAAAATGGTCACGTTCAATCCGGTTTCCGGCCCGGACGGAATCGGTTTTCAACTGCCCAGGGAAATGACTGTAAAACCGCCGTAAAGCCCGGCCATTTTGTCATAAAGGGGTTTGCCCAGCATAAATAAGTAGATCTCGTCGGCTTTGCGCTCAGGATCGATATTTTTAAATTCTCCGGGATAGAGCAGCTTGCCCAGGAAATAGATGTTTGCAATGGCTGTTTCAATGTTCCGGTAATAGGCCACGTCCGGAAGCTGACAATAGACCTTTCCGTTTTTCACCGCCGAAAGGGCGTTATAGAAAACGGGTGTCTTTGCATAATCCTGTTTCACCACATTGAGCCCGCCGGCATCGATGACAAGAATGTCCGGGTTCCATTGAATCACCTTCTCTTTATCGATCATGACCGAAGCGGTCGCGTTCAGTTCATCGGCCACGTTTTTTGCTCCGATGGCCATGAGGACATCGGACCTGCAGGCCGTGCTTTCAATGCCGTGTACGCCCTTGTGGCTGAGTCCGCCGATGTAAATGCCTGGCTTCTTTTGTTCAGGAATGTCACGGGTCAATCCGGCCAGTTCCGCTTTGCATTTTTCCATGTACCTGACCACGTCACCGGCCCTGTCCCGCTTTCCGGTTATGTCCCCGATGATCCTGACGGCCCGGTAAAGGATGTCGTCAAAGAGCGTGCCCGTGCCCTGGCTGATAATGGCCACCGGAACACCGGTTCTTTGCTGCAGCAGTTCCAGGCTTTTGATATCCATGATATCTCCGGCGATAATCACATCCGGTGCGGCCTGCATGATTAATTCGGGATCAGGGTCATCCGGGTGGCCTTCGCCAATTATGGGCAGGTCTTCCAGGGACGGATTGGCCATGATATAAGGACGGCCTGTGGCAACGCTTTGCTGTTTTCTCTCAACGCCCACAAGCTTATCTGTGCCGGCCACATAGGTGTAAAGGCGCAATGCCGAGCCAATGGCGATGATCCTGTCGGGGTAACCGTTTAATTTGATTTGTCTGCCCGCCATGTCTGTGATCTCAACGGTTCCGGAAGGTTCTGCAGCCTTGTTTGACGAAGTCGTCCCGGTCCGGCCCGTGGCGGTCAGAAACAGTACCAGGACTGACATCATCAGGATGGCGGCGGTTTTCCTGTTGTGCATAGACTCTTCTCCTTTAAGTTATTATCTGTAAATTACCTTATTGGGAAATTGCCTTATTGGGGGATGACGACCGGTATGCCGTGCCAGGTATGGATATCAACCTCCACCCCATACACCTGACCGATGTTTTCCCGGGTGATGATCTCCATGCCCCCGGCGGCAAAAATTCGTCCGTTCTTCATAAACATGAATTTATTGGAAAAGCGTAAGGCAAGATTGATATCATGCATGGTGGCCACAACGGATATATTTTGCCTGCCGATGATCTCTTTAATGATGATTGTGGTGTCAATCTGGTTTTTCAGATCAAGGTTGCTGGTGGGCTCATCCATTAAAAGGACCCTGGGCTGCTGGCAAAGGGCCCGGGCAATGACCACTTTCTGAAGTTCTCCACCGCTCAACTCGTCAAGGTAACGCATGGCATAGGGCAGTAGTCCGGTTGCCTTTAAAATGTCATCCACGATTTTAAGATCCTGTCGGCCTGCATCCCATTTGAAATAGGGTTTTCTGCCCAGTAGAACGGCGTTAAAGACAGTGCAGTGGGTAGGGTGCTGATGCTGGGCGATATAGCCGACCTTTTGGGCCAGGTGCAAGCCGGGCAGGTGCCTGAAATCCTGGCCGTCAATCAAAACCGATCCGCTCTGGGGCGTCAGGATACGGTCCAGACATTTGAGCAATGTGGACTTGCCGGTGCCGTTTTTACCCAGGATGCTGATGCAGTCGCCCTGGCAAACGGAAAAACTGATCTCCTTTAAAACATCCCGGCCGGGATAGGAAAAGTGTACGCCGTCCACTGACAGAATCATCTTGACGCCCCGCTGCCTTTCATCAAAAGATACAGAAACATGGGGCCGCCCAGAAAGGCCGTAACCGCCCCGACCGGCAGTGTCTGCGGGCTTAGGAGCACCCGCGCCAGGGTATCGGATACCAGCAGAATCAACACGCCGATGATGGCAGAAGCGGTAATTAAAAAACGTTTGTCATTGCCGATAATTCTTTTTGTGATCTGGGGGGCCACCAGGCCGATAAAGGCGATCATGCCCAGAAAAGATACGCAGACGGCAGCGATCAGGGCGGATGCAAACATCCCGCCCAGCCTTATCCGCTCAATGTTTACGCCCAGGCTTCTGGCATTGTCTTCTCCTGCGTCAATGGCGTTGTATTCCCATTTGTGAAAAAGAAAATAGATAAAACAGAGCACCACAATGGCCGCCATCATCCAGATCTCATGCCACGACGCCCGCCCAAGATCTCCGAACGTCCAGAAAATCACGGCGGCCACACTGGTTGTATCCTTGGCAAAATATTGTATGATCATGGTGCCGGCCGCAAATAGCGAGCTGATGGCCACACCGGCAAGGATAATGCTTTCCGGTGAAAACTTGCGTAACATGGACAGGCCCAGGATGAATCCCGTTGCCACCAGGGCAAAAAACAAGGCGATCAAGGTGACGGTATAGGGATTTGATATGGAGACCTGGCCTATGCCGGTACTTAACACATTGCCGGCTCCCAGCAGAATGATGGCCACATTGGCCCCAAAGGCCGCAGCATTTGAAATCCCCAGCGTGGAGGGGGAGGCCAGCGGGTTGCGCAGGTTGTTCTGCATGATGCAGCCTGATATGGCAAGTCCTGCCCCGGCGATAATTCCCGCCGCCACCCTGGGCAGGCGGATACTCCTGACCAGCATGACGGTTCTTTCATCCCCGAACCCCAGAAGCGCTGTCAGGATTTTCGGCAGGCTGATATGCACCGCACCTGCGTTCATCGCCACAAAAAACATCACCGCCGTCAGGACAAGAAGCAATGCAATCAGACGTCTCTTTTTGCGTAAAGCCCCCTGGTAGGGTTGAATTGCCGATTGATATAATACCTGGTTTCCAGCCATGTTCATATCCATTTCCATCTCCAGCCGAAGTGTCCCTTAAGTGTTCCTAATTTTTAAAAAGAAGTCAGCGTAAAAAAAAATTAACTATTTGTTTTTTTTATATTTTTTGTTTTTGGTGAACGGAAACAAAAAAAGCCACGAAGCATAACAGACAATTTGATTGCCTGTGACAGCCTTCGTGGCTTGATTTTATTTTAACCTGCTATAAAAAAAGTGCGAACTTCATATCCGCATTTCCAGATATGCGTATAATGGAAGAGAATGTTGTTGTCAACACTTTTTTGTTGTCATGGATACTTTCTTGGGGACACGGCTTGAGGTGAAAAATGGCCGATCCTGTCAGTCATTCTGTAGTTGATCGGCCATTTTTTTTAAAACAGATTTTCACCGAGATTTTGAAGAACATGGATAAGATCCTTTTTCAGCTCCCGGATTTTCCCTTTGTCCATCCCCTGGAAGGCTTCTTTGAGCACCTGGCTGCTTATCCGGCTTAGTGGGGCACGTAACGCGCGACCCTCTTCTGTGAGAACGCAACGCGCCAGCCTGCCATCATTGGCATCGGATTTTTTAAGTACCAGTGCCTTCTGTTCAAGGCTTTTGATGATCCGGCTTATATTATGGCGGTCTTTAAACGACCGTCTGCCAAGATCACTTTGGGATATGCCGTCCTCCTTCCAGAGTTGACTGAGCACGACATATTGTTCCGTGGAAATTTGATAGCCGCCAGCGGAAATTGCCTGGGAAAAATGTTTTTTCAGACTTAGTGCCGCAGAAGTGACAAGGAAACCGGTGCTTATTTCTTCCAGTTTGATTTTTGATGATGGATTATGGTCGGATCCGGCATGATTTTTTTTAGTGGTCATCATATTACCTTTTCTTGTGCTGCGAACCGAAGAAATTTCTGACGATCTAATGGGTCGTCACTACTTTAACCGTTCGTTCATAAGGAAGGCTTTTTTGCAAGGCCTTTCGGGGCAATCATACCACTCTTAAAAATCATGTGCAATGTCATCAAGATCGGTGTCCTGAAGTCGGGTAAACGTCAATTCAGCCTGAGATCACGCCACATTTTCCTTTTCAATGCTGCACAGCAGTGCGGAGTGGGGCCAGCTTCCGGTTTCCGGGTTGCAGACCCCGGGGCGGGGTCGTCCGGGCAGAGGAGATTGGCACTGGATTCAAATACCCTGAAAAGGCCCGGCAGCTTTTCTTCACTCTCCGGAAACCACCACCCATGTTCCACCGTCTCCCAGGGCCAGTGTGCTTCCTGCTCGAGACGGATGCCAAGTCCCCGGTAGAAATCATAGCTGTTACGGCGCTCGTAAAGGGGATCTATTCCCTGGGGACAGGCCATGCAGAAGCTGTTGGTCAGCCAGAGTTCCGGCTGTTCCACGGTGGAAGAGGCCGGGAACACGTAATCGGCAAGGGCCGCGGACGGGGTCAGGTAGTACTCCATGACCACGTAGAGTTCAAGCGCTTTCAATGCGTCAAAGACCTTCCTTGTGTTGGGAAGGGAAAGAAGTGGGTTGCTCGCAAGGGAGATGGCCGCCTGGATCAGACTGTTGATGCCTTCTAGGATTCCGTTATTAATGTGGGAATGAAACCATCTTAAGATGCCGTCCCAATGACGTTTAACGGTATAAGCAGCCTGCTTGACAGGTTCAAGCCTACTGTGAGTCGCCCAGAAGTACCATTTTTTTAAAAACGCTTCTGCATTTTCCGGTGTCTGTGTCCAAAACTCCTTTTCAGTCGTGGTCACCCCCCGGATTCATCAAGGAGCGATGTCACAAGCGTTCTTAATACCGCCATCTGAACAGGTTTTTCCATAAATTCCGTTGCCCCATACTCAAAGGCTTTTTCCATCTGCCTCTCGTCCCCATAACCGGTAACGATGATAATTTTAGAAGCAGAACAGATAGCCTTCATTTCTTTCAGCAATTCAATACCGTCCATACCCGGCATATCCAGATCTGTCAGCACCACCGGCACCGGACATTTCTTAAATATTTCCAATGCCTCACATGGATCAATAAATGCCTGCACCTCAATTTTCATGACATTCAAAAGCCGCGTGAGCATCTTTAAAATCATGGGGTCATCGTCCACCACCATGATTTGACGGTCATCAGACACCGGGAGTGCCGACGCTGCATATTTTTCGACTTTTTCCATGTCATGACCATTGTCGGATGTTGTGTTTTCTTTTTTGTGGATATTTGATTCAGTCAAGTCAATTATCCTTTTCAATTAAGCCGAGAGCCACCCGATTTCCACCTTCCCGTTTTGCCTGGGACAAAGCAGCAACGGCTCTTTTGATAGTATCTTCTGCTTCCTGATCTGTCTTGACCATATATTCAGAAACTCCCACACTGATAGTTATATGAAAATCGGATGTCTCATATTTAAACAGATGTTCCGCCACCTTTTTGACCAATCGTTCACACACCAATCGTCCTTTTTCCGAACCGAGATGGGTCATCAACACGGCAAATTCCTCCCCCCCATAGCGAAAGGCCGTGTCATTTTCCCTGAAGGCTTTCCTGATAATCGTACCCAAGTCTCTTAATACCATATCCCCCGCCGCATGGCCATACGCGTCATTCACCTGACGGAAATGGTCAATATCCATCATGATGACCAGCAATCTGTGTTCATATCGTCTGTGCCTTGCCATCTCTTTTTCCACCATGGTTTCAAAATGGCGACGGTTGTACAACCCGGTCAATTTGTCCTGGAGGGCCATTCCCTGGATCTTATCATTCATCTGTTTTATTTCACGTTTGAGCCTTACTTTTTCCAGGGTGTTTTGAATGCTGCGGGCCAGAACCGGTGAGGACAATCGGTTCTTGGGAATGTAATCATAGGCCCCTTCACGGATGAGACGGGAGGCAATCACCTCGTTTCCCTGGCCAGCGATGATAATAACCGGCAGATCCAGGTCTTTCCCATGCATCAGGTCAGACAGGGCAAAGGCATCTCCATCAGGAAGAATATAATCCAGAAAGACAAGATCAAAGGGTTCTTGTACCATCATTTTCCGGGCAGTGTCAATATTTCTGGCACGTTTCAGGGTGATGCCCTCTTTATCTGCCAGGGCACCTTTAATAAATTCAAAATCAGAATCAGAATCCTCCACTGAAAGAATTTTCACAGCCTGGTCCAGCTTGATAATGGTTTTTCCCTTCCCATAGGGCCTTGTTTCATATTTTCGAAGGCGCTGCACTTTTTGAACGATAGTTGCGATTGTTTTCCCTGCCACGGCAATATCTTTTATGCAGCTTTTACATTCTTCAGGATCTCCTGCCAGGGCTTCAAGCAACTCGATATTTCCCAGGAGCACCGCCAGGGGTTGGTTTAACTCATGGGCCGTGGTCCCGGCCATTTCCAGTAACACCTTGAGACGTTCCTCTTCTATCATGGAGGATTGATTTTCAAGAATCTTGCGATTGGAGACTTCCAGTTCCTGAACGATGTGTTTCAGTTCCCGGCTGGCTTTGGCCATGTCATCCTCCATCTTCTTTCGCAGGGTAATATCCCGGATGGAGGCAAGAAAGGCAGGCTTGCCTTCCCAGTCAGTTTCCACGGCCCGCATTTCAGCTATCACCGGATCTTCCCGCCATGCAAAGAGTTCAATTTCAACACTGTCCTCCTCCATCAAGGGAAACCCGAATTGCTGCCCCACAAAGCTCTCAATGGTGGTGCGAAACAATTTTTCTCCGGCCGGGTTCATAAACTGAACAATACCATCTTTATCAACAATGATTACAGTGTCGGTCATGGCCTCAAGCAATGAACGAAACCGGGCTTCACTTGCCTTGAGTTTCACATTTGCCTGGCTCCGTAAAATGGCATAACGGATGCTTAGCAGAAACATCCGGGCATCTGTGTGACCTTTGACAAGATAGTCCTGAATCCCATTGGCAAACAGCTTGGCGATCATCTCTTCATCCTGCATGCCGGTGAGGGCCAGAATGGGGGTTCCCCCGGCATGGGCCAGGATTTTTTCATAGGTCTCTGTTCCATGGCTGTCGGGCAGGTGAAGATCCAGAAGTATGACATCAATGTCCCCCCGAGACAGGCAATCCAACCCATCAGAAAGACGCTCCACATGCTCCAGGGCATAGACTTCATCTGTGGAGTGTTCCAGCATCTCTTCAATGAGCAGGGCATCCCCGGGATTGTCTTCAATGAGAAGTATTTTAAATTCATTCATGGTCATTTGGGAAATTCCTTGTTTTTTTATCTCTGGCGCCAGACACTCAATCCTGGCACAACGCCAGCACCCTGCTTATCTCCTGGGGCTCAACGCTGGAGGGATTCCCGGACAAGAGAGATATCCCATCACTTCAATCGGCATAAAACGCCCCTCCTCTAAAAAGGCATTGAATTTTTGATCCGGTGGGCAGGGGTTCCGGAACATACCCCTGGTGGTCTTTCTTTTGCTGGGTAATGGGCAGGAAAACGGTAAAGGTGGTTCCCTTACCCGGGGTACTTTCCACACAGATCTTTCCCCCATGGGCCTGGACAACCCCATGAACCACCGCAAGCCCCAGTCCGGTGCCTTCTCCGGGGGGTTTTGTGGTGAAATAAGGATCGAAAATAGATCCCAGGATGTCCGGATCAATGCCCACACCAGTATCGGTGAGCTTTATCTCAATATAGTCCCCTGGTTCCAGTGTCAACCCAGAAATCAAAGGGGTTTTATTCTGGTGACGTTCCACCATATCAAGGCATAAAAAACCGCCTTTGTCGGCCATGGCATCGGCTGCATTGGTACAAAGATTCATCAGTACTTGATGCATCTGGGAGGGACTGCCCAGAACGTATGCATCACCTTGAATGCGTTGTTTTATTTTAATGGTTGCAGGCAAAGAGGCCCGGATGAATTTGAGCACTTCTCCGGCAAGGGAACGGATTTGAATGGGCTTGAACGCATCATCTGATTGTCTGGCAAAGGTAAGTATCTGTCGCACAAGATCCTTTGCCCGTTTTCCGGCCACATAAATCTCCTGAAGATCATCTTCCAGATCTGAACCGGTTTCCACCGCGTCCAATGCCAACTCTGAAAACCCCAGAATGGACGACAAAATATTGTTAAAATCATGGGCAATGCCCCCGGCAAGGGTGCCGATGGCCTCCATTTTCTGGGAGTGTTGAAGACGCTTTTCCATCTCCTTTGACAGGGTGATATCAAGCATTGCACCGATCAAACCCACCACATTTTCCTTTCCATCGGTATAGGTTGCCTTGCTTAACAACACATCGTGCAGGGCTCCGTCCCCACCCTGCAACCGAATTTCATGCTGTTGGCTTGTGGGCTGATCTAATAATTACCAACTCTCGATCCAGATCGTAATCATCAATGTAGAGTATTTTGACCTTGTTACTCATGGTGGCAGATCCCTTGGATATCAATCAATGGGCGGTTCAACATTTAATGTCAGCCAATAGTCGCAGACGGTTTTAACGACTTTTAAAAATTCATCAAAGGCTACCGGTTTAACCAGGTAACTGTTGGCACCGTTGTCGTAACTCAAAGCCCTGTCCCCCTCGTCCCGGGAGGAGGTCAGAATAACCACCGGAAGGCGTTTGAGCTTTTCAGTGCATTTAATTTTCCGGAGCACTTCATGGCCATCAATGCCCGGCATCTTTAGATCGAGCAAGATAATATCCGGCAGGGGAAATTGCCTTCTATCGGCATATTTTCCTTCACCAAATAAAAATTCAAGGGCCTGTTTCCCATTTTTGGCCGTATGAATTTTGTTGCTCAGGCGTGCCTCTTTGAAGGCATGAAGAATAAGTTCCACATCCATGGGGTTGTCTTCCACCAGAAGCAATGAGGCTTCTTTTATCATTTTATTTCCTCCTGAACGGACATCTCTCTTTTTAACAGCTTTATCTTGAAAACACTCCCTCTATCAGGTTGGGACTCAACCCGGACACTGCCCCCCATCATATGTACTGCTTTTTTCACAGCGGCAAGTCCAATGCCGGTTCCCGGATACTCTTCCTGACTGTGAAGTCGCTGGAAAATCTTGAATATTTTTTCATGGTACTCCGGGGCAATCCCAATGCCATTATCGGAAATGGAAACAACCACATATGGCGTATCTTCTTTAATATCAATGCGGATAAGAACAGGCGCATCGGGATTTTTGTATATCAGGGCATTTTCCAGCAGGTTTATAAACAGATGGGTGACCAGTGTGACGTCTCCTTGAACAACGGGCATCTGTTCGGGGAAATCAACCCGGGCTCCGGTCTCTTTTATGCGCTCTGCCAGGGTCCCAAGGGCTTCTTTTAAAATTGTTTTAAGGGAAATATTTTCCATTTTAACAGATTTACGCCCCAGACGCGAAAACCGCAGCAACTCATCAATCAACACCCCCATCTGTCTACTTGCCTTGATGATATTGTCAAAATAGTGCTGTCCCTCTTCGTTTAAATCGTCTTTATATCTGCGACGGATGATTTCAGAAAATCCGCTGATGGAACGCAGGGGGGCCCGCAGATCGTGGGAAACCGAATAGACAAAGTCTTCAAGTTCTTTGTGGGTCTCTTCAAGCTCAGCGGTGCGAAGGCGGACACGTTTTTCCAATTGCAGGTTCAGTGTGGAAATTTTTTCCTCGGCCCTCCTGCGATCCCCAATTTCCCTTTCCAACCGCAGGTTCAGGAGACTGGTTCTGGAGATATATGTGGCAAATTTAACCAAGAAATCCATGAGGTGTCCGATGGTTTCTCGACTGTACCTGGGTATACGCCGATATGCCGCCATATAGGCCTCTTTTTCAAATCCATACAAGGCGGCCTGTTCCATGAAAAATGCTTCATCCACGGGGTCATCCTCATAAAAGAACTGACCTGTGTATATATTCCCCAGATGGGTGTCACCTATATACAGAGGCGTGACCACATCCCATAACCCATTCCTGCATTTATAATCCACATACTCTCCCGGCTTGAGATTCTTTGCCAGGTAGAGATCACTTAGCGTACAATTGCGGGCTGTTTTGGGATGATCCCTGTGAAATTTTGTGCAGATATCCTGCCATCCCGTGGATTCAATGATGTTTCCATCCATGTCCAGTATGGCCGTCACCATATGGGTCAAATTGTGAAATTCGTCCATGATGGACTGGATTTCCTGAACATTGATGATGGATTTCAGATCGTCCGCTGGGATTTTAATTCCAGGCGTGTCGGCAGACCCTGTTTTATCCACCGGAAGCTCTGCTTTTCTGGCCGGGGCAGCGGTTGCCCACTGATGTTCAAGCTTTTCCTGCTCCAATGCCTTGACCCGTTGTTCCAATGCTTCATATGTTGGTTTTTCAGTCATTTACAAGCCCCCGTTCAAAGAAAAAACAATACCTGGCCCAGGAAATCGGTGGGATCATCCATTCGTATAAAATATATAACAGACATCTGAGATACACATGTAATTTATGCGCAAAAAATCATACAGGATATTGAGCTGCAAATCAATTTTTTTCATGATTTTCAGCATTGTAAAACAGCCCCAATCAGGTAAAGTCATTGTGGCCCACTGCAAAGTGTGATAATTGATCAAGCTTATATAATTTCGTCTTGCCCTGCAACAGGATCACAGTGGCACGCCACCATGACCTGCCCGGGCACCACGGGGGATATATACAGCTTTTTTCAAGTGGGCTCTCCATGGGATGTCTGCTGTGCAGGTAACAACCGGAGGTAGCAGTGCAGATTCAGGAAAATCCACACCCCAGAAAAACCCTCGGCCATCTTCTGGTCATGACGCCGGTGCTTTTTGCACTCATGAATGTTCTGTTTCCCCATCTGCTATGGCAGTATCAGGTAATTGAGTCCTACCCCCTGCATTCCACCGTGGAGAGTACCGGGGCGATGGCGGCAATGATCATGGGACTCTTTATCGATCAGTGGATGGACCGGGACCGGGCACCCTGGGCCCTGTTTGTGGCGCTGGGATTTTTGTCCATGGGAATCCTGGAAATGTTTCACGCTGCGATGTCCGAGGTCCATGGATTTGTCCTGCTTCACAGCCTGGCCCTGCTGCTGGGGGGGGCGTTTTTTTCCCTGGTGTGGCTTCCGGTATCTAAAAAGATACTCAACAGGGGGGTAACGCTCAAACTCTGGACAATTTTTGTTTCCGTGGGTATCGGACTGGCGGTGATCTTTTTTCGCTCACGCCTTCCGGCGATGATCGTCACCGGCAAATTTACCCCGGCGGCACAAGCCCTCAACATTGCCGGGGGCTTGCTTTTTCTCATCGGCTCAATACGGGTATACCGCAATTATCTGGCGGGCAGTCATCTTGAATGTCTGCTGCTGACCATGGTGGGGGTGTTATCCGGATTATCCGGAATTATTTTTCAATATTCCCAGGCCTGGTCCGATGGATGGTGGTTTTGGCACGGACTGCGACTGTCCGGCTATTTTTTGACCCTGTTTTTTATCCTGTACCGGTTTTTCTTAAACATCCGTGAGTCCCGTGCGGCATTTGCCCATCTTGAAAAGAAGCACCAGGAAACGTTGGCGCTGTTTGACGGTATTGACGATGTGGTGTATGTCAGCGATCCCGAAACCCATGAGCTACTCTATGTGAACGACTGCTTTGAAAAGACCTGGGGCAAGAACGTTGTAGGTAAAAAATGCTACAAGGTTATCCATAATCTGGATACGCCCTGTTCCTTCTGCACCAACGATATCATTATTAAAGAAAAACCCGGTGCCTGCCACGTCTGGGAGTTTCAGAACAAGGTCACAGGCGCTTGGTTTCGCTGTGCAGATAAGGCGATTCAATGGCGCACCGGCAAACCGGTCCGGTTTGAAATGGCATCGGACATTACCCATCAAAAAGCGAATCAGCAGGCACTGGAACAGGAAAAATATTTTTCAGAGACCCTCATCGACAGCCTGCCCGGGGTGTTTTACATGTTTGACCAAACCGGACAATTTTCCCGTTGGAATCAAAATCTCGAATCCATCACCGGATATTCCAGGGAAGAACTGGCCGGGATGACCTCATTTGATCTGTTCAAAGGGCAAGATCTGACAGAGATACAAAAACGGGTGGAACAGGTCTTTGAATCGGGCAGTGCCATGTCCGAAGCCTTTTTCACCACCCGGACAGGGGAAAGGATACCATTTCTTTTTTCCGGTCGTTTGATCGAGCACGCGGGATCCCCCTACCTCATGGGAGTGGGCGTGGACATCACGGATCGAAAAGCATTTGAAGACGAGCTGGTGAAAACCAACGAGGAGCTGAAACGATCCAACCAGGCGCTCCAGCAGTTCGCCTATGTGGCGTCCCACGATCTCCAGGAACCCCTGCGGATGGTGTCAAGCTACACCCAATTGATTGCAGAGCGATACCGGGACCGGCTGGATGAAAAAGGTGAAAAATTCATCCATTATGCAGTGGATGGCGCCATTCGGATGCAGAAACTGATCCAGGACCTCCTGACCTTTTCCCGGATCAACACCCATGGCAACCCGTTTGCAGAGGTGGATGTCAATGCACTGATTCATGAGGCCCTGGAAAACCTCACTGCTGCCACCAGGGACTCCGGCGGCGAGGTAACCTTTGATCTTCTCCCCACGGTAATGGGGGATAAAACCCAGCTGGGCCAGGTCCTGCAGAACCTCATCGGCAATGCACTTAAATTTAAAGCCGACACCCCGCCCAGGATCCACATCAGCTCAAAACGGGAGCAGGACGTGTGGCAATTGAGTATTACTGACAACGGCATCGGCATAGATCCCCAATATGCCGATAAGATTTTTATTATTTTTCAACGGCTGCACACCCGTGAAGCCTATCCCGGAACGGGCATCGGCCTGGCATTGACCAAGCAGATCATTAACCGCCACGGCGGTGACATCTGGTTTGATTCGGAACCCGGCAGGGGAGCCACTTTTCATTTTACGCTGCCAGCCGCGAAAAAGGAGTCATAAATCATGAGTTCAGAACAATATGTAAAACCGGTTGAAATCCTTCTTGTGGAGGACAACCCCGGCGATGTGGACCTGGCAAGAGAGGCATTGGAATCCACCAAGATGAGAAATAACCTGCATGTGGTGGGGGACGGTGAGGCTGCCATGGATTTTCTGCTGAAACGGAACGACCATATCGACGCCCCCCGGCCCGACCTGATCCTGCTGGATCTGAATCTGCCCAAAAAAGACGGTCGACAGGTACTGGCGGAAATCAAAGAATCCAGCGCCCTGAAGCGGATTCCTGTAGTGGTATTGACCACCTCCCGGGCAGAGGAGGATATTCTTAATTCCTATGATCTGCATGCCAACTGCTATATATCCAAGCCCCTTGATTTCAACCAGTTCCTCAAGGTGGTTAAATCCATTGAGAACTTCTGGCTCAGCATTGTGGTGCTGCCCACGGATTAAGGATGATATGTAGCCGACCCATCTGTGTCCTGACTGTGCAAAAACGCATTATCCGGACTATGATCTGAATGCCAACGGCTACAGATCCAAACGCCTTGACTTCAGCCAACGCCTCCACCTAATTGTGCCAATCGCCAACGATGCCTGTGAGGTCTGACGGGATATCAACAGATCCGGGGCAGCTGGTCCCCTGCCAGCATGTCCATTATACGGGACCCGCCAATGATGGTTTCCAGGAACACCCGGCCCGGATCTTTGGCCGTGACCTCTCCTATCACCGCCGCATCTTTACCAAAGGGATTCTGCCGAATGGCCGTGAGCACCTCATCGGTATCCCCAGGCGAAACAATGGCCAGCAATTTTCCCTCATTGGCAATGTAAAGGGGATCAAACCCCAGCAGCTCGCACATGCCAAGGACCGCATCCTTCACAGGAATATCCTGCTCCTTTATTCGAATGCCCACATTGGACTGCCCTGCAATTTCGTTTGGCTCATGTTGGATTCCGGGGTCTTGATGTGCTATAGGATAATTTTTCATTTTTAAATCTTTGACCGGAGCTCAGCAAGTGCAAGTAAACATAAAAAATTTGATTGATGATGCCCAGTGTTACGACACAGTGCGAGAACTGCGCTGGCCAGAAGGAAGGACGTGTCCATTTTGTAAGTCCCATAGGGTTATCAGAAGAGGTTTTGATGATACTGAATCGGCCAAGCAGCGTTATCAATGCAAAAGCTGCGAAAATAGCAGTTTGCCTTCTCTGTATGACTATAAGCCTTCCGATATTTGCTCCAAAGGAAGATGACGCAAATGTTTATCCTGCGGCAAATTATCCTCAATCCATTGATATGTATAAACAAATTTAAGGAATTTTTGTGCTTTGATGATTCACATCTTTAAAATAATTCTGGCTCTCTCCTTGATGGGTATTGCCGTCACTGTTCATGCAACGGAAAACCAAAAGGCGTTGACGCCTGAGGAAAAAGCGTACATTCAGGAAAAAAAGCAGGTGACCATTGGTGTTATTGATAACGAGCCCCCCTATTCATTTTACTCCCAGGGAAGAATTAACGGGTTCTCCATTGACCTGCTTCATCTTTTGGAACAAAAGTCAGGGCTGAAATTCAACTTTGTTCTAGGCAGCTGGTCCAATGTTTTTTCGTCTTTCAAAAAAGAGGAACTGGATGTCATTGATCAGATCTCCTTTACCGAGGACCGTAGCAAATGGCTGCGCTTCACCCCGGCTTATCACATTAAAAAGCTTGTCCTGTTCATGCGGACCGGGGAAATTCCCTCCCCCTTTTCGGGGTTGAAGAGTCTTAAGGGGAAAAGGGTCGGTATCATAAAAGATATTTATTACGCCGATGCCATCCGCTTGAAAGATTTGATCGAGGTTCACGAGTATGACGATTATATCTCACTTATGAAGGCCCTTTCCTTTGGCTGGATAGATGCGGTGGTGTCCAGCGAATTAACCGGACATTTCATCGCCCGGGACAATAACCTCACCGGGTTGGGAGTAGCCGGGCCCTTTAAGATAGAAGGAGTCACAGAGGAGGACTACCGGCTGGGCGTATCTCAAAAGGAACCCCGGCTCCATTCGATTCTGACCAAATTGTTGAAGACGGTCCCAAAGGAAACACTTACGGCTCTGACCCGCAAGTGGAGCCAATATCCCTATCTAAACAAAGATGATTCCAAGCTTTTTTTGACCGATGGGGAAAAGGCTTTTATTCAAGATCACCCGATTGTCTCCATGGGGATGCTGGCGGATTTTTCTCCCTTCAGCTTTACCAGCCAGGGCCGCCAGGCGGGCTATACCGCGTCCCTTCTGGATATCATTTCCGAAAAGACCGGAATAAAATTTTCCTATGTTGTGGATGACTGGTCCAAGGTGCTTTATCTTTTTAAAACCGGCCAGTTGGAAGCCACGGCCAACATTTCCTATACCAAAGAACGGACAAAATTTACCCGGTATACGGATGCCTATCACGCCATTCCAACAGTGGTTTTTGTGAGGAACGAGTTTAGAGACTACAAAGATGTCAACAGCTTGAGAGGCCTTTCTGTGGGCATTACCACAGATGTCTTTTATAAAGAGGCGCTATCCCCAGCTGTCGGCCCCCATTTGCGTGAATATGACAATCACTCCGCCATGATGAAGGCCTTATCCTTTGGGGATCTGGACGCTGTGGTCTCTCCGCTTAATACCGGAAACCACTACATCCGCAAGCTTGGGTTGGTTAATCTGGTGGTTGCCGGAGAGCTTGGCTTTGAAGGGGTGCCGCCTGAAGATCTACGTTTCGGTGTCCGGCCGGACCTGGCCCCTCTGGACAGCATTCTTAATAAGGCCTTAAAATCCCTGTCCGCCGCAGACTGGCAGATGCTTGAAAACACCTGGCTTTCTCCCAGAACCGGGAGCTTTTCAGATTACATGCTCAGGTTTTCGAAAAAAGAGCTGGCCTATCTGAAAAAAAAGAAAAAACTGGTTCTTTGCGTGCTCTCCGACCGGCTGCCCTTTGGAAAGGTCGGCAACGACGGCCGTTACACAGGGATCGGTGCTGATTTGATGGTGCTTTTGGGCAAGAAGCTGCCCATCGCCATAATTGTGGAGAAGTGCGACTCTTGGGCGGACTTGTACCGGTTGATCAGGCAGAAGAAGTGCGATTTTTGTATGGACGTCATGAAAACAGATGAAACGCAGCAGTACATGGATTTTACAAGCCCCTATCTTACCGTCCCCAATGTTATCGCCACCTCTGTTAATGCGCCCTTCATTGACGACGTTAGGAAATTTATGGATCGTCCCATGGGGGTCATCAGGGCTTCACCTATTTATGAAAGGCTTAAATCCGCCTATCCCCGCATGTCCCTTGTGGCGGTGGACAACGATCCGGAAGGTATCGCAAAGCTACAGAGAGGAGAGTTGTTTGGCTTTATCGAAACCATGACCAGTATCGGTTATCATTTGCGGCAGGAGAAAATCGTGGATGTCAAAATTGCAGGTAAAATGCCCATGGACTGGCAGCCCTGTATCGGCACCCGGAGTGACGAGCCTCTGTTGGGGGCAATTTTTCAAAAACTTATCATGTCCGTGTCTGACCAGGAAAAGTCCCGGATTCTGGATCAATGGCTCAGCGTAAAGGTGGAGCAAAAATTTGACTATTCCCCCTTCTGGAAGATCCTGGGAGTACTTTCCGTCATGGTGCTCCTTTCCTTGTTCTGGATACAAAAAGTACGCAAGCTCAACCAAAAGCTGGTCGAGGCAAACCATGCCTTAGAGGAGTTGAGCAGTACCGACGGGTTGACCGGGCTTTTTAACCGGCGGACATTTGACGAGCAATTCCGGCGGATGTTTGACATATGCAAGCGCAGTGCCATCCACTTTTCGGTTGTCATCCTTGATATTGACCATTTCAAGAGCATCAACGACACCTATGGCCATCCTGCCGGAGATAAATGCCTAAAACGATTTGGCAGAATCCTTATGGAACGGTTCCAGCGGCGTTCAGATATCGTGTGCCGGATCGGCGGTGAGGAGTTCTCCATTATATGCACGGGCAAGGACGCCCGAAAGATCGCTGCCTATACTGATGATCTGCGCAGATATATGCAAGACAGCCATATCACCCATGGTGACCGGAAGATTAACTTCACCATCAGTGCGGGAATTTATTTAAATATTCCCCGGGAAGACACCACTGCTGAGCAATGCTTTAACATGGCGGACCAGGCCCTTTATGAGGCCAAGAACAACGGGCGGAACCGGGTGGTGGTTTCTGAGGCCACGGCATCTGCAAACATTGCTTAAAAGCTGCCCGGAAATTTAAACCCGACACCTGTGGCCTTTGCAGATTCTACCTGACAGGGAGGGATCAATTAAATTGACAGGGATCATCATGACATCAGGATATATGGCCTGATCATCCCATCAAGCACATTTTAAATTAACCGCCTCCCATAGTATAGTACTTCACGATGTCTCCAGAGCATCTCGAAGGACCCGCTTGAGATCATTGAGAAGAAAGGGCTTTTTGATGTAGCCGCAATTGCCGAGCTTTCGCAGTTCCTTTATATGGTCTGTCTTGCTGTACCCGGATGCGATCACGGCCTGTTGATCCGGGTTAAGCTTGAGGCTGCGGCGATAGGTTTCCAACCCATCCATACCCGGTTCCATCATCATGTCCAGTATCAACAGGTCGAAGCGACGTTCCGTTAAAACATGGAGTGCCGCCTCCCCACTTGCAACCGCCATGGCTTGAAATCCCATCTTTTTCAACATACTTACGGTGATAATTCGTTGTTCTTCAAGGTCGTCAACAACTAAAATCCTTTTATTTTCCATGCCGATACTTTCCGGTATTTCCTGGATTTTAGGAGATTTTGCATATTCACCGGCCGGAAAATAAATAGTAACGTTTGTCCCGAACCCTACTTTACTTTGGATATCAATGTGGCCGTTATGGTCTTTTACAGTACCCCAAACAACGGCCATGCCCAGACCGGAACCGCTTTTGCCCATGACTTTTGTTGTGTAGAAAGGTTCAAAAATATGCTCTAAATCTTCGCTTCGTATTCCCGATCCGGTGTCCGATACGGACAACATGAGAAGATCACCCGCCGGCATGGCCTTGTCGGCCAAGTCAACTGCGTCGGAGTGATGGGGGGAAATGGTGATTCGAACAGTACCGATTTCCGGGATGGCCTCGGCGGCATTGGCAACCAGATTCATAACCGTTTTGGCGATATGTACGCGTGATCCCTTAATTTTCAATCCCCTATCGTTGAAATCCGTTTCCACCTTGACACCGGAGTGTGATTCCAAGAGTTTGCGGTACTCAGGCGAATCCAGATAGTCCGAAACAACCGTGAGCAAGTCCAGAACTTCATTAGCTGTAACGCCCCTCCGTGCCAAGGTCAAGAGATCCTGCACAACAACTGCGGCCCTTTCCCCTGCCTGCTGGATCATCAGCAGGGGAGCATGGAGCGAATTCTCCTTGGGAATGTCCATTAGGAGCAGCTCAGGGTAACTGACAATTCCCGACAAAATATTGTTAAGATCGTGGGCTACCCCCCCGGCTAGAGTGCCCAGGGCTTCCATTTTTTCAGCACGTTGAAGTTTGATTTCAATCTCCCTGCGCTCTGTCTCTGCCCGCAGGCGGTCTTTGATTTCCTGCTTCAATTCCTCGTTGGATGTGGTCAACTCGGCCGTCCGTTGGCTGATGATTTCTTCAAGCCTCTCCTGATGATGTATTAACGCCGCCTCGATCCTGAACCGTTCAGCCACTTCTAACTGCAGGCTTTCGTTGGTTGTTGTTAATTCAGCCGCCTGACCCACGATGCGTATATTAGTCTGTTCCAACTCCTGAAAAAGCGCTGCCAAAGACTGGCGTGTCTGTTCGAAGCTCTGGCCCAGTATCCCCATTTCGTCATCTTGGGTCCAACAAAATTTCTGGTCGAGCTTTTTACCGGCCAGATCTTTGGATTGCAGAAGAAGTCTGTCCAAGGGTTTCAGAAATTTCAGGTTCAATACCCAAAACAGGATCACCGTGCTCAAAAAAAACGGCCCCAGAAAGACCCATAGGTACCGGATGCCCTGTTTTATCAGAATCCTTTCCATGGGATTTGTGTCAATATCAACTAACACCTCTCCGATGAGCTTGCCGTGATAGGAAATGGGGCTTTTCATCGTTTGGATGTGACCTTTTTCAGCTCTCCCCTGGGTCCGTCGAATGAATGGACCTTCCTCGCAGTCCACCCATATGCGCAGGATACGGCTGTCGGCCATGACAGCGTCTACCAGAGGTTCACCCATCCCGGGAACCAGGGTCCAGACCGCTTCACTCAAGCCCAGGGCAAGCACCTGGACTGTGCGTGCCTGATCCTTGTTCTGTTCGGCAGTAAGAACATGACGTTGATCTTGGATGGTTAGAAAGCAGGCAATGATTGTCGGCATTAGAAAGCCTGCCAAAAAAACCAAGCAGATTGTAGTACGAAGCTTCATGTTATGTAAGTATGACAAGTATAATTTCCTTAAAGCCCATATTTGCGGGCTATCTCCCGATAGCGGCCGTCTTTTTTGATGACTCGCAGGCAGTCGTCCATTTGTTCCAGAAAACCTGGTTTGTCGGCAATGCGGGGGGATGCTTTCGAGACTGTGACAAAATAACGGCTGGTCTGGATATCATAGTCAAGGATTGTGATTTTTTCCGTAATCCCCGTCTGCTGCGCACGCCACAGCACCGTGTTCTTGGAATCCACAAAAATATCGATGATATTTTCCGTGAGCATCCGGAGACATGAATCTCCCGTGGTCCCGGTGATGAGGGTACCTGCTTTACGACGCTTATCAATATAGGTCAGAAACGCTTCAGAGTATCTCAGTCCAGCCAGATGTCCGATCTTTAGATCATCAAAATCAGCCAGGCTGAGTATCCCAATGCCGCTGCCTGAACGCACCACGGGCCGATACCCAGAGACAAACAGCGGTTCATGGCCGAAATAGACCAGATCTTCACGGGATTTTTTATGGGAAAAAATGGAGATGTCAAGTTCACCCCTTTCCAGATAGGCATACATTCGTTTAACCGGGTAAAAGGTGAACTCTGCCCGATATCCCAGCCGGGATATACAAATACTCAAAAGTTCTCTGGCAAAACCGGGCAGTTTGTCGGATTTGTTTTTAAAATAGTATGGCGGCCAATCGTTTTCAATAATCCGAAGTGATCCCTGTTCCCCTGCCTCGGCAACCCGAAAGCTCAAAATTGTAATAAAGCAGGCGACAACAAGGCCAAGGATCAGAATATTACGCCTCATAGGGGGCACTCCCGTTTTAATATTTTGAACTGCAACTATAGATTTTGGTGGGCTACCCACCTAAGCCGGGACAATCTGTAAAATGGTCAATACCCGGTTCGCACCAGCCGTTTTCAGCAAATCCGCCATGAGTCGCCCCACAATGGAAATGCGGGAGGCATTCTTTTTGTCTGATCTTGCATAGGAGAAATAGGGAATTACAGCGGTCACCCGCCTTGTCAATGCGTTCCTGAGTGCATCCAGGGTCACCAGCAGCTCCATGATATACTCACTCACCGGATGGGTAAAGGATTGAATGACAAAGACATCCCTTTCCCGGACATTATCCTGAACCTGTACATGAATATTATCATTGAAAAATTTGGATATGGCAAGGTGTCCCAGGGGAATATCCATAGCCTCACATATTTCCCGGGAAAGGGGTTCATTGGAATTTCCTGAAAAAACCTTAAGAGCATCTTTTATTATCAATTTCTCCATGAGATTTTTGGCATCCTTTATTTGCCAGTTTACATTTAAATGGTGTCTGTGAGTATATTTTAACTATTACTTAGCATAAAACGACACCGTCGGTCATGCAAAATCAAACAAAAAAGGCACTGAAATATAAATTCCAACGCCTTTGAATATCACGTGGAATAAGGACCTTCTTGACAACGGATGAACTGTTTCAAGTAAAGAGAGATCTCTTTTTTAGTTTTATATTTTCATTTTTCTTCATTGGCAATGGCTAAAAGGGAGCCCCGATGATATTTTGTGTTAGGGTGACGTCTCCACCCCACTTCCCCGGGTCGTTGAATAAACCACTGCATGTGGACAAGCCCGTGAGTAAACATTAAGGGCTTGATCATAACGTCGGCCACCTTGTGATGGCACTATGAAAGATAAAGAAATACAAGTATTTGTGAGAGATAGTGCTCTGACTCCCGTATAGTGCCCCACCTTATAGTCAACCCCTAAAATTGATTGATCCATGGTTTTATTTAACCGTTCGGTGAAAAAAGATTGACGATTAGATGATTTAACTGTACGGTGTAGATTGTCAATTTGTATGTTTTTTAACTGTACGGTTAAGTTGAGGTTTTGTATGAGAGAAGATATAGAATACCCCTACCATGTCCGTTTGGTTAAATACCTTGGGAAAGCCATTCAAGACACCCGAAAAAAAAAGAAGATGAGACAATCAGATTTGGCAGATATTACAGGTACAAGTGTGAAGTTCATTAGTGATGTGGAAAGAGGAAAAGAGACCATTCAGATGGACAAAACTTTTGTGTTGCTTCGCGCTTTAGGTCTAAAACTATATGTAACACCACATTCAATTGAGAATGAAAAATGACAGGCGGGTTACAAATCATACTGAATAAACGATTGGCCGGTACATTGGATCGCCACAAAAAGGGTAATGTCGTCTTTCAATATTCTCAAGATTGGATAGAAAAAGAAGCTTTACCTGTTTCTCTTTCATTTCCCTGTAGAAAAGAAAAATTTGCTCCGGCTATCAGTACTGCCTTTTTTGAAAATCTTCTTCCGAAAAGCAATACAAGAACAATATTGGCATTTCGTCACAGATTTGATAAATCGGATTTTATGACTTGTTGTTTCCAGCAGTATGGTAACGAATTTGAACTACCCACGGGCTATCGGGATAGGACTCCCCATCACTGGGACTGGACTGACACAGAATTTCAATGACTCAAAAAGCTATCAACAATTATTCCACATCATCTGCAGAGATGGAGGCAGCCCGTTCCGAAATACAGGAAGAGTTCCAGACCAGACGACAGCGCAAGAACCTGTTTTGGGCTTTGCAGTGGGCTGTGCCTCTCAGTATGTTGCCCCGTCCATCGTGACAGAGCCGGCAGTCTTCGCTGTTGTGGGAATGGCTGCCATAAAAAAAGAATTAAATGAATAGAATCGGTGTGTTCATTTTCATTTAAACATCAATGAACAGGAGAAACGTCATGTCAGATGCAAGAAATATTAAACTCATGTTAACTTGTCAACCCACTTTGGAAGGTGCAGGGGTACACTTGAACAGGGTCTTTGGATACAATGAAGCCCCGACATTTGATCCTTTTCTCATGTTGGACGATTTTCGGTCTGATACACCCGAACATTTTCTGAAAGGTTTCCCCTGGCATCCCCACCGGGGTATCGAAACTATCACCTATGTCCTCAAAGGAGATGTAGAACACGGGGACAGCCTGGGCAACAAAGGGATTATATCTTCAGGAGATGTGCAATGGATGACGGCGGGCAGCGGTATTGTTCACCAGGAAATGCCTAAGGGAGACGCGAATGGATCTATGCACGGATTTCAGTTGTGGGCGAATCTACCAGCATCCCAAAAAATGATATCACCCAAATACCGTGATATTACAGCAGACCAGGTCCCTGAGGTTCAAATTCAGAACGGTGTCCGTATCAAAATCATTGCAGGAACGATTAACGGCACAAAAGGACCCATGGACGACATTGTTATCAACCCCCAATTTTTAGATTGTACCGTTCCTCCAGGACAGGTCTTTACCCATGAGGTTGAGCCTTCCTATACAGCCTTTATTTATGTGATCGGTGGCAAAGGGACAACAGACGGTACAGCCATCGAAAATGGTAAACTGGTTCTTTTTGAAAAAGGAGGCCATCTGTCCGTAACTGCCTCTGATAAACCCTTGAGGTTCCTGCTGCTCACAGGAAAACCATTGCAGGAGCCAGTGGCATGGAGAGGCCCCATTGTCATGAATACCCAGGAGGAATTGGCAACTGCATTTAAAGAGTATCAGGACGGTACGTTTATAAAAGAATAACTCAAGTTCCGCAGTTAAATTATCTATAAAAAATGCAATCAATTGATTTTATAGATAATTTTTATTGAAGATAGCTCCAAAATAAGTAATATTGATATTGTCCTACATTTGCTTGAAATTATAGATGATATTGCAAAAAATGAACTTGAATTTTCAACTGCGAAGCTTTAGTTAAATTATGTGGAAACAAGGCCGATTGATGTTCAGATAAGGTCGGAAAAAGGGGTCGCATCTATGGTTGACTCTTTCTTGAAACAATTTTCAACAACGAACGTGCTATGGATGAAACCGCAGATGTTTAAAAGTAGCGTATCCGTTACAATTTGGTGAGTTTGAATTGGAATTTAGCTTCTGGGATTAAAAGAGATCGTGTATGAAAGTAAAAGGAAACATTGAGTTTACAATCAAAGAGCACTCGGAAAGTACCGTGATTTCAGTGATGCCTGTGTCCGAAGGCATCAAAAACCCATTCGGCGTAGCTCATGCTGGGGCGATACTTTGGTTTGCTGATGTGACAGCCACAGTGTTGGTTATGGGTGGTGTTAAAGTTGAAGAAGGCATGCAGGGCTTTCCTTTGGCTATCAACCTGAATGCGAATTTAGCCTCAAACCAAACAAGCGGCGAATTTATCGCAAAATCGGAATTTGTTAAACGTGGCAAAACGGTAAATATCGTGCGCACAACTGTCACTGGCGCTGGCAACAAATTGATTGCTGACGTTACAACGAGTCATGTTCTATCCAAATAAGAGTGATAGCTGGCCCGATGATTGAGGCGTTCAGTGCGCCCGCGGCGCACTGAACAAGTCGTTGAGTATGCGTTTGACGTGTGCCGCAGTACATTGAACAACGAGTTGGAGCAGACAGTCCACGTGGGTCGCTTATCAACTCGGCATTAACAGGCATTCAAAAATATGGACAAAATTAAAGATATATTTAATTTTCTATCAATAGATTCTTCACTTTCGACTTCAGGACAGCCGACAGAGTCCCAAATATCGGCGCTTGCGAATCAAGGATATGATACTATTATCAACCTTGCACTTCATAATGATGCTCGGTACTCTCTACCTGATGAAACTGGCTTGGTTGCGTCGCTTGGAATGACATACATACATATTCCGGTACAGTTTGACGACCCGACAGAAAATGACTTGGAATCGTTTTTTAAAGCCATGGAATCCAATAAAAACAAAAAAGTCCATGCACACTGTGCGGCAAATATGAGAGTTACTGCTTTTTTAGGTTTGTATTATCTCATTAAGCAAAAGAAATCAAAAGAAAAGGCGTTTGAAGCAATGAATTCAGTATGGGAACCCGATGAAGTGTGGTCTTCTTTTATTTCTACTATGATTGCAAAAAAATGCCAGTTAATCGGGTAGCCAGGAGGGTTAATCCCCCAGCCTCCGCACCACCCCCCAAGCGGGTCCGCATAGTGCGGTTCATTAAAATTACCGGGCCGTGGCCGGGTAATGAATTTTCACCCACTGGTTCCAGTAGCGTATCCGTCGACGGAGCCATTCATCTATTCCCGGAATGGGTTGATAAATGTCAAAAATCAAAAACAAACTCACAACAGCGCAAAAACGGGCTATAAAAGTTGAAAAGGCCGAACGCCGAAAAAAATATGAGTGGGTGTTCATGAATGGCAAACAAGTTAGAGTAAAAAGACGTCCCATGATTGATGGAATGGATGTAGATGAATTTATCTCAAGAAATGCTGACCTAATTTGGTTGCATCAGAACGAAATGTGGGAGTATATCAAAACGGATGAAGATCGAGGGCATATCGAAGAAAATAACAATGAAATTCCATTTTAAATTTTAAAATGTGCTAATGGGACGGGCTGTTAAAGGGTGAGAATCACAGTCGGCTTTAACGCCGTGGATGTGGGGAGCGCGCAGCGCGGAACCAGTGTCTGATTTTATGCTATTGTTGAAGCAACACTTCAGCGGCAGTTAAAGTGAATTCTCCACCCCACTTCCCTGGGCTGCTGAACAAACCAATTCACATGGACAAGCCAGTGATTTAAACATTAGGATTCAAACATAGTACAATCTAAAAGGTATAAAATTTGAG